>JAEEUY010000193.1 GCA_016290715.1 Bacteroidales bacterium | reverse complement strand
CATCATTTTACTCAAGATAGAGTTTCGGCATTTGTGACTGCTAGTTGCTATCTGCTATCAGGTTTCTTTGTCGGAAACGCACAGCATTTGGTGTGGATTATCTCAGCGGCATGGTTGCCGTGGGTTGTCTATTACTTTATCCAATTGTTCGAAAAACCGGGTTGGCGAGCAACGTTACTATTTCCAATCGCTTTCTCTTTCATGCTCGCAGGCGGTTATCCGGGGTTCATATTTGTAACATTCTATTTGCTTTTATGTATCGCTGTTTTTTATTGGATAGACAAATATATTAATGACAAAACCAGCTTTAAGAGAATCCTGCCTTGGGGGCTTGCTGCATTTATATTGACACTGCTTATTTGCTCCCCCGCATTATTTTCTTTTTTTGAAATTCAACCGGAAATTACACGCGGAGAGGCACTCGCTTTCGATAATGTGGCTTGTCCGATTACGCTTCAAAGTTTGAGCTCGCTAATTTTTCCGTATCTTGTCAATAGTGACCCCGCATTTTCGCATACTGACCTCTCAATGGGTAGCATATACATGGGACTTCTGATGCTGCCGATGCTGATCATTGGCTTGATGAAAAATAGGAATTGCACCGCATGGGTGCTCTTCGGTTTCGGGGTATTATGTTTTTTGTTGGCTTTTGGTCAAGCACTCCCATTCAACAAATTCATAGTGATGCACGTGCCATTTCTGAGTTTGATTCGGTTGGCAGGACTCTACCGACTGTTTTTCATTTTGCCGGTATTGTTGATTGCCGGCATCGGGTTAAAGTGTGTGCTTGCAGATTGGGAAAATTATAAAAAAGGTTTACTTATTACTTCCCTGGCACTTGGAATAATTTTTTTCATTACAGCTATTGTGGCAGGGCGCGCGGGAATTTCATCGGAAAGCGCTGGCTGGTTGGGTGGCACATTATGCCAAAAAGTTGTTGTCGAGGCACTCATCGCGGGGGTGACGATGCTCGCATTTGCAGGCTGTGGGTTCTTTCTGAAAAATCCTTCTCGTGTGGCAGCCATTGTCGTATTAATGCTTATTGAACCCATGGTGCAGGCACATATTTGTGGTCCCAAGACGATTTACGATAAGAATATGGATCTTTCGCAATTGGAACGTGCCACAAGTGTTGAGGGCTTCCCGATACCAGATTCACTCAAGTCGGCAGAAAAGATCATACAGCTCAGGGACCTGACATCACTTTGGACAAATGTTGGAATGTTTGTCAAGGAGGTTGAGTATCATAGTTGTAGTCCTGTCAAATTATATCGAAATGTGCAGATGCTTCGGCTTTACTATGAGACTGTCACTCCGCTCTGTTTGCCGTTGGCTTATTTGCCCAAAAGTGTCGTATACGACACATCGGCGCATTTCTTAAATGCAGACACGGCCTATTCTAATACTTTTGAGCAAGAAGGAATGTTTCCTTCTGCTTGCGACAGTGTCGCAGTTGTGTGCTTTCGTCCTGGTCAGGTGGTTATGCGGACGCATACGAGTTGTGCGCGTCCAGTCGTGCTCTGTCAGAATGTATATCATGGGTGGATAGCGGATGTTGATGGACAAGTTGTGCACCTTGATACGCTCAACCATACAATGCAGTCGGTGATGGCACCTGCGGGTGATCACACGATCACTCTTCGTTACCACCGTCCATTGCTTATCGTCTTATTCATCTTGCAGGTCTCCCTAACAGCGGTGCCATTGTGTGGAATCATTTTCGCACGCTTGCGCAGGAAAAGAGAATAAAAATCATTTTTTTTGTAACAAAATCAAAACCCCTTCGTATGTATGTTTGTTTATGGCAAAAAATCAAAAGTTAAAAAACATTAATTATTAAAATTTGTTCCATAACAAACGTATATTTGCAACCTATTTTAAAATATCAATAATATGAAATTTATTGTATCACGTAACGAACTTTATAAGAATCTTAGTGCCATCAGTGGTGTATTAAGTACAAACAACACCATGCCGATTTTGGACAATTTCCTGTTCTCGGTAGAAGGGGGAAAATTAACGGTTACAGCCTCCGATTTGGATTGCACCATGAGCGCTGAAATAGAGTTGAATAACGTAGATGGTGAAGGTTCTGTGGCAGTTCCTTCCAAAACTTTGCTTGAAACATTAAAATTAATGTCTGAAGCACCCATCGTTTTCTCTTTTGTAGAAGAAAGCGATAAAATCACCCTCAAATACAGCTCCACAGAAGGTGAATACAATGGACATTGTTTTCCGGGCAATGAATACCCAAGTGTGAAAACGATGAGCAATTGTCGTAGTTTCGATATTGATGCTCCTATTTTGCACAAAGCCATCTCTAAGACGCTTTTTGCTACAGGCAATGATGAACTTCGTCCGAATATGATGGGGGTATTTTGCGAACTAAATGAGGATAATATCACTTTTGTTGCTACCGATGCACATAAATTAGTGAAATATAGGAATTCTACAATTCAAACAATTGAGCCAACTTCCTTCATTTTACCTAAAAAACCTCTGCAACAACTTAAAGGGGTTATCGCAGGAACCAATGAAAAAATTCATGTGGAATATTCTTCGGAATCCAACTACATTCGTTTTAGTTTCAATAATATTGTGATGTACTCTTCATTGAAAGAAGGGAATTATCCTAATTACAAAGTCGTTATTCCGACCAACAACGACAAAACATTTGTGGTTTCCCGTGATGCTTTCCTGCTTTCTATTCGTCGTGTGGGGAATTATGCAAACCAATCCACCTCACAAATTCGCATTTCGTTGAACAATGAATCTGCAACGATTACGGCGGAAGATATTGACTACTCCAATAAAGCAGAAGAATCCATTACAGGAACTTACCAAGGCGAGCCTATTGACATTGGCTTTAACTCCAAGTTCCTTCGTGAAATTTTGGATAATATTGATGCTTCTGAAATCCAGTTGGAAATGTCATTGCCTACCCGTGCAGCCATTATCAGTCCTGTTAATCAACAAGAAACAGATCCTGAAAATCTTTTGATGCTGATTATGCCTGTAATGTTGAACAATAACTAATATTCAAATCCCATTATAAAACGAGAGGGTGCTCAAAATCTTTGGACACCCTCTTTTGTTTTTATTTGCTTTTGCTACCATAAAAAGGCGGCATCATTTTCAAACCATTTATTCTGAGCTTTGAGTACCTGCTCCATCACATCTCTCACACATCCGTCCCCGCCTTTTTTGTATGAAATATAATCGGCTATTTGTTTGATTTCCTCAGCTGCGTCAGCGGGACAACATTTGATTCCGCACAAGCTCATAATCTGATAATCAGGAATATCGTCGCCCATCATCAAAATTTCTTCCGGAGTGATTTGGTGTTCGCGCATACAGTCGTTAAAGACTTTCAACTTATCGCTCACTTGCAAATGGATTTCAATCCCTTTGAAATGCTTATATCGCAAGCGCATGGTTTCTGAAGTCCCCCCCGAAATAATAATCACCCTGAATCCTTTTTTTAAAGCATATTGTATGGCATATCCATCTTTGGCGTTCGTGGCTCGCACTTGGTCGCCATCGGGAAGTACCCAGATTTTCCCATCCGACAAAACGCCATCAAAATCAAAAACAAAAGTCGTTATGTGTGCTAATTTTTGTCTGTAATTATCCATTATGATTCGTTTTTTCTATAATATATTGTGAAACAAGTTGGTATATTTCTCTTTGCCGTTCTTCATTCAACATGGCAAGGTGTTTTTTCATTACCGAAAGGTCGTTACGGCTCGCAGGTCCTGTTTGTGCATCCCATGGGGGCATTTTTTCTATTTTATAAAGTGTGTTCTTCAGCAACGGTAGCAGAAGTTGGTGGTCTATCTGATATTTGTCCAAAAGAGAGAATCCTGTCGCATACATCGCATTGGTGAAGTTAGAAGCGAATACCGCCGCTAAGTGCAATATATTTCTTTGGTTTTCATTCAGATAATAAATAGAATCAGAAAGATTTTTAGCAAAAGCAGCCAATAATATTTGGGTTTCTTCCCGATTCCCCTCCACACAAAGCGGCATCTCCAAACGGGAAAAATCAGCATCAGGATTTGGGCTATCCTTATGCAATGAAAAAGTTTGGCAAGGATAGATGATGCCAAAATCGGTGGCCGCTGGAGCTAAAATATTTTGCGACAGTGCCCCCGACGTAAGTACGGCTATCGGCATTGTAAATGGAATTTGTCCAATCACCGAAGCATAACAATCATCTTTCAAAGCCAACAAATACAAATCACTATGGTCATCTAAATCGGCAAGTGTATCAATGGCTTGCGCCCGCGCATAAGCAGATAGCCTTTGGGCATGCGCTAACGTGGCGCTATATACTTGTCGCACTTTTATGGGGGTTTTCAGCAGTTGATGCACGACCCACGTAGCCACATTCCCGCTTCCTAAGATGGTAACTGTTTCAATCGCTTTTTTCATTTGTTACAAATTTTGGCCTTGGAAATAGGGGGAAACATCTATCGGGAAATCTGCAATCGCATAAAGGGCAGAACCACTACCGGAAAGAGAGGCATAGTCAGCGCCCAGGTCATAGAATTTTTGCTTAATTTGAGCAATCATCGGGTATTTTGAAGCTAAAGCCAGTTCAAAGTCGTTGGTAATCGTCTCTTTCCAATGAGAAAGATCCATTTCAACGAGTTGGGGGAGAGGTGTGCGTCCGGACTTGGGTTTAATATGTGCATAGGCCTCTGCTGTGGAGATAGAAAAATCGGGCTTAAAAACGCTAATTGATTTATTTTCAATGTGCAATCCCACATCACTCAATATTTCCCCTTTTCCAGTGGCATAAGAGGGGCGGTTTTTTACAAAAAAGGGGACATCACTGCCCAATAATTCCGCTAAGTGGAGCATGGTGTTTTCATCTATCTGTAAATCAAATAATTGATTTGCCATTTTCAATACAGTAGCGGCATCCGAGGAGCCCCCGCCCAAACCAGCACCGGCAGGAATATGCTTCTGCAAATGAATGCGAACACCCTCTATCGAATAATGTTTTTGCAAAAGCCGATATGCTTTAACGCACAAGTTCTTTTCTATATCCTCTCCGTAATCTGCCCCTTCCATTTTAAATTCCAATCCTTGAGGAATCCTTTCCATGGTAATCACATCGCAAACATGGTCCACAGGATAAAATATGGTTTCTATATTGTGGAAACCATCGCTGCGGCGAGAGGTTACATACAACCCGATGTTTATTTTAAAGTTTGTACGCTGTACCACCGATGAAATCTGCTATTATTTAATAATTTTACCTGACTGCTCTGCTTGTAATCGTAATTTTTCAACGTGTTGTTGAATATATTCCGCCTTCTTTTTTTGAATCAACAAATTTCTCACATTCTCAATATAAGCATTCGATTCGGTGCTGGCCTGATCTGATTTGTAAGCCAAAATAGCCATCAAATAACAACTTTGTCCTTGTACTTTTTCAATGTATTTGGGAAACTGTTGATCTTGTTTGGTTAAATCCACATTCACCTCTTGCTGAATATCATCCCATGAGAGCCATTGGTCATCATCAATAAAATACTCGACAGAATCGGCACACAAGTTTTCAATCTCGCTCTTTTCCGTTACTCTGCGGGATTCGTCAAAAAGAATTTCTTTGATTTGAGGAATAATAGCGGAATTTTTGGCACTCTTAATGTAATTGATTTTCACCAGATTTCTTTCAACTTCCCATTTGCCATTAGTCAACTTGATAAAGTTTATCACCTCTTCATCGCTCACATTATATAAACTTGTATCTGCAGTCAGTTTGTCAAAATACTTCTGTTTAATTACATTTTTTCTATACATTTCCAACTCTTTCTCGCAATTTTTTTCTGTTAGAGAAAGTACTTTGTTCGCATCATGCAAAACAATTTGTTCAACGATCCAATCATGGATAATGCTGTTGGCCAAGTCAATGCTGTCATTATCCGAAAGACCGTGAGGCATCTGTGCCACCACTTCCGAAGCGTAAAGTTTGTGGTAATAAATCTCTGCTACCACCCTGTCTTTTTTTTGACAAGCGGTGCAGCAGATAATCAGCAAAAAGAAAAAACAAAAGTAGCGCTTCACGCTTAACGTTTTAATAAATTATTGAATACCTTTTCGTTTAAAACAGGTTGATATTTTTCACGAAGTTCTGCAATCCATTTTTTATCAAGATACTCTTGATAATCGGTGATAACCACGGCTCTGATTTCATCAAGTGGCTGTGGAAGAGAAGTTTGCGGATCCACATATTTTGCCAGGTTTTGTTGATAGAATTTTTCCAAACCAGTAGAGTCTTTCATGGCCGCAGCCCATACCTTTTCCGTATTCATTTCATACAAAACCATTCCATCGTGAAATTCCTTTTGCAAAGCCCTGTATTCCGGGTATTTGTCCATCAAATGAGCATATTCATATTGTATCAGCTTCTCTTCTACCAAATAATCCAAGCGTTCATTCAGGAATTTCATCGCTTGGGTTTTGTTCAATTCGAGTCCACGATAGCGACTGATATGAATGAAGAAAAATTCTGTAGTAATTGCTGTATCGCCAAAAGTGCACAAAGGTTTCACTTTTCTGATATCTTTAGGGAGTGTCGGTCTTTCGGACGGAACACCACTGAAAAAGTCGGCGGGGAGTTTCGCCATAACATATTTCAAGCCTTTCGCGCGGTTCTTTTCATCATATTGATAATCTTTTTTCAACTTGGCCACGAACGATTCTTTGCTTTTATAGCTTCGGCTGTCGCGGGAGATTTGATTTTTTATTTCCGCTTTCATCTGATCGTTCAACTCGTAATTTTCAATTCCCATTAACTTAACGATATGCCACCCCGTTTGAGAGGCAATAGGTTGTGAGATTTCATGGAGTTTTAAATTCAGTACTGCTTCCACAAAATCGCCGTGACGATGATTGGGGGAGAAGGGTTCCATTAACCCATTATTATTGGCTGTCGCTTTATCTTCGGTGTAAATGGGCACCAATTCTTCAAACGATTTTCCCGCTTTCAAATCGGCTTGGATGGCCAAAATGCGTTCTTTTGTAGTAGGAAGCATCAACCCTCTTTTGGCGGTAGTGTCATTCAGATAAATTTGTTCAACGGAAATATTTTGAACGGCATCAATTTTACGGGTAACATAGATAAGATGATACCCAAATTGGGTTCTGACGGGCAATGAGATTTGGCCTACGGGTGTATTGAAAGCACCTGATTCAAAGGGATATACAAGATCAAAAACGGAGAAGAATCCCAAGTCGCCGCGATTGCCCACGTGGGAGCGTCCTGTTTGAGGGTTGACGAAATCGCGTGCGGAGGGGTCCTCGGAATACTTCACTGCCGCATCGGCAAAACTGATCTCTCCATTTAATATTTGGTTTCGCACTTGAAGTGCTTTGTTGTAAACGAGGAGGGTATCTTTCGGTTCGGCATTCTTGTCACAAGCGAATAAAATGTGTGAAGCGCGAAGGTAATAGCGGGAACGCTCATAGGCTTCATGAAGCAAAAGGTCTGTAACTTCCTTATCTACAAGATATTGTTGCGATGACTGCTTTTCGTAAGATTTCAGTTCTGCCCTAAAGCGGGGAACGGTATCAATTTTTAAATATTCACCTTCTTTTACCTTTAGTTTAAAATTGATAAACAGATCCAAATATTCCCGCAAATCTTGTTCGGTTGCTTTTTGAAAATCGTTGTTTTTGGAATAAGTAGTGATAAATTCTGAAGGATAAATGGAATCACTGCCGATGATCAGCAGAGGTTCTTGTGTATTTTGCGCTATTAATATTTGGGCAAAAAACGCAACAAAGAAGAGACAAAAAATGTTTTTCGATTTATTCATGTTATAATAACTTGTGAATCAAAATATTACAATTAAATATTCCCGATTTCAAAATGAGGGGCAATAGAGGTGTGCTCCACTACACTTTTTATTACATCGGCAACGACTGCGGAAATGGTCAGCACTTCAAATTTGTCGGACGGGCGTTTTAGTGGGATGGTATCGGTAACGATAATCTTGTCGATAGACGATGCTTCCAGCTTCTCCATTGCGTTTCCCGATAGGAGGGCGTGGGTGCACATAGCATATACTTTGTTGGCTCCCAACTCTTTCACTCTGTCGGCAGCTTTACACAAAGTGCCGCCGGTATCCATAATATCATCCAATAAAATAACATTTTTATCTTTCACACTACCGATAATTTGAAGAGTGGCCACTTCATTTGCCTTTTCTCTTTGTTTGAAACCGATGGCAAAATCACACGCCAAATGCTTGGCATACGTGGAAGCTCGCTTTGTTCCGCCAGTGTCGGGCGATACAATACAAAGGTTATCCCATTTCAAATTCCGTATATAAGGAAGAAATACTGTTGAAGCATACAAATGATCAACCGGCACTTCAAAAAATCCTTGAATTTGATCTGCATGTAAATCCATAGTAATCAAACGGTTGATGCCTGCAGCAGTTAATAGGTTGGCCATCAGTTTGGCACCGATGGAAGTACGTGGCCTGTCTTTTCTGTCTTGACGGGAGTATCCGAAATAGGGGACTACTGCAATAATTTCTTTCGCGGAGGCTCTTTTGGCCGCGTCGATTAAAATAAGCAACTCCAAAATATTTTCGGCAGGAGAAAAAGTGGGTTGAATGATGAAAACGTGTTTTCCTCTGATGGTTTCATTGTAATACGCTTGTATCTCTCCATCTTTAAATTGTACAATTTCTTCATCTAATAGAGCCACTCCCAATTTGGCAGATATTTTTTCTGCCAGGGCTTGATTAGCATGTCCGGTGACTAATGCCACATTCTTTTTCATAAATTATTGATTTTGAGTTGTTTGATTATTATAAGTTTAACGTTGCAAAGGTACGTGTTTTTTGCAATTCCAAGATTAACTTTTGTTAAAAATAAGAATATTTTTTTATTTCAAATACACCGACTTTATGAATTGAAAAAAATTGTACTTTTGCAAATTTAATTGCTTAATTACCAGAAATTTTTAGAAAAATTAATATTAATAAATAATAAGCTATTTTATGAAAAAGTTGTTCTCCTTATTAGTTATTCTGGCGAATTTCTTTGCCTTGTTTGCCGCTCCCGTAAGTCCGGATCAGGCCAAAGTTATAGCCCTTAACTTTATGTGCCAGCAATCGCCTTCCATCACAAGGAATAGCGAGTGTACACTGGTTTACACCAAATCCAATGACCGAAGCAATGCTTTGTTTTATGTTTATCGTGTAGGGAATGGATTTGTGATTGTTTCTGCCGATGATGCAGTTATCCCTGTTTTAGGTTATGCCACGAACGGGAATTTTGATGCAGGGAATATCCCCGCCAATGCGAATGTATGGTTGCAGAGTTATGCTGACCAGATTGCAGCAGTAAAGCAACAGAATATTTCTGCTAATGAGACGGTGAGAAGAAGTTGGATGGAATTATCAGAAGGCAGGGAACGTCCTCGTCAGGGAGGGCTCCGTTCTGTAAATCCTTTGTTGACGACCACTTGGGATCAGTTGCCTTATTACAACGCCCTTTGTCCCAACGATGGCGAAAACCAGACTTATACAGGATGTGTGGCTACAGCCATGGCTCAAATTATGCGTTATCACCAATGGCCCACGACAGGTTTCGGCACCCACCGTTACAATCATGCAACCTATGGCGAACAATTTGCCGATTTTGTTCATACTACTTATCAATACTCACTGATGCCTAATGAATTGGATGAACATAGTACTCAACAGCAAGTGAACGCAGTGGCAACACTTATGTATCACTGCGGTGTGGCTGTGAATATGAATTATGGGGTTAATGAGAGTGCTGCCATAGATGAAAGCGCCCGTGCTGCCTTCCTTAACCATTTTGGTTATGAAGCCCAACTTGCCACCAAATCTTACCAATATTACGTGGCAGGTTATGGTTTGGGCGGTTGGTACACCAATACGGTGATTGAAGATGAAGAATGGATTGTGATGTTAAAAGAGGAATTAGACCAGCATCGCCCCATTTATTATTCAGGTTCTGGCAGCGGTGGACATGCTTTTGTTTGTGATGGTTATGATGCCAACGACTATTTCCATTTCAACTGGGGATGGGGTGGTCTTATGGATGGTTTTTTTGCTATCGGGAACTTAGTGATTGAAGATTGGAATTACGATTTTAGTAGCGATAATACGGCTATTTTTGTCAAACCCGCAACGGAAGGACAAAGTTTAAGCGTTTTCAATATGGCGGGGGTTACTACCCAAACCTTTACGGATACACTCTATGTGGCGCTGACCAAAGGTCAAAGTACTTATCCATGTGTAAGTTTCAACAATAATTGTGAAAATCAAATCACTTTCTATCCTACGAATCCCGGTGATCAGGTTTCGGTGGAGTTATTAAGCTATTACAACCAATATTTTGAAATTTATGATGGTACTGATATGACAGGTACACTTCTTCTATCCAGTGACCAATTAGGGTATGATCAACATGAAGGAGTACGTGTTATTTCTTCAGAAAATGCGGTTACTATTTACTATTCAGGCTCATTGACCTGCGACGATTTTCTGTTGCGTCTCACTTCTGTTTCCTGTTTGCCGATGGTATATACCCCTACTTGCCAATCTGTGGGTATTCAAAATGCCACCATTACTTGGGAAGTTTTTCAATCTGAACAATTTGCCAATCACACTTTCAACTGGCAATTGGAATATGGTCTGCAGGGATTTGAAATCGGCACGGGAAGCACGATTCGCCCCGATGATACGGTGGCATATCTCTCCCATTTGAATGCGGATACCTATTACGATGTTTATCTTTCCTATACTTGTACAAATGGCGACCATGTAACTCTCCCTCCCATCACCTTTAAAACGGAGGCGTTGCGTGAATGTTTGGAACCTATTGGTACGGGCACATATTCTCACGATTATGTGGTTACCAGTGGCACTCAGTACTCTCACTCACAGCAGATTTTCACCGCCGATGAGTTGTCGGCAAGAGGATTTGTCGCGGGAGATGCGATAGCAACGCTTTCCGTGCAATTTGCAGTAAACGATCCACTCACACGGAATATGGCTGTTTTTATGGGGCATACCGACAAAGAGCAGTTCAACGATGAAAATGACTGGTTCGATACCACCACTTTGGTCAATGTGTATCCCAATGCACTGATAACCTTTACCAACACCAACCCGGGCCGCTGGGTGCCATTCCATTTCACGACGCCTTTTGTTTGGGATGGTCATAGCAATATCGTCATTGCGTTTGTAAACAATAGTACCGAATTGGATGGGAATTATTATAATAGTTCTTTTTGTTATACATGGCACGGAGAAAGAAGCACACTGTATAAAATAAACGTTGAAGGGAGCAATCGTCTCAGTAGCGACCGTGCCAACATCAAATTGTGTATGGCCACTTCTTGTCTCCAACCGACAGGTCTGACTTGTACGGTTTTATCTCGTACAGAGGTTCGTTTGGATTGGGAGCGGGTATATCAGGAAAATGAGTGGACGATAGAGTATGGACTTGCAGGCTTTGCCCATGGCACGGGCACTACAATCACCGTAACGGGGAACCCAACAACGCAGATTAGCAGATTGGAGAATGGTCTTTACGACTTCTATGTGCGTTCCAATTGTGGCAATAATGAGTTTAGCCGTTGGCAGCTTGTTTCGGCACACTTGATGGGCGACAACGACTGCGTTGACATAGAGGGTGAAGATATATCAACGGGTGCCTTGGTAACCAATTTCTGGGATGCATATTCAAGAACACAACAGATTTATACTGCTGATAACCTACGGGAAATGGGATTAATCCCGGGTTCTCCTATATATTCCCTTTCCGTACAATATTCTGAGACCAGTACGAAAGATCGAAAAATGTCCATCTATATGGGCAATACCGAAAAAACGACTTTTGAAAGCAACAGCGAATGGTTTGACCTTGGTGTGCTTACAAACGTTTATGAAGAAAACAACTTCACTTTTGCGGCCCGCGATGCAAATGATGGTTGTGAAGAGAATTGTTACCGTTGGGAAACCTTTGCTTTCGACGAACCTTTCTTCTGGGATGGCAGCAGTAATATAGTGATAGCATTTGTGGACAATACTGGGAGCGCCAACAGCTATTTTAACACCCGAAGCTTCAACCAACATAGTGGCACAACAAACAATACTTTGTATTGGAGTGGCAGCTCACTCCCCTCAACTTCAAGTTATGGGGAACGGAATAACCAACTATGCAACATCCGACTCTGCTCGGGTTGTATGTATCCTTCCCATATTACCGCAACCTTCCCTTCTCGTCATGAAGTGCAACTGACATGGCAGCCTGCGGATCAAGAAACAGAGTGGATAGTAGAATACGGACCTTATGGTTTTGAACAAGGCTCAGGTACTATCGTAACGGTAAATGACACTCCGGAATTATTTGTATCACACCTTGGGCGAGGCACATGGGACTTTTATCTGCAATCGAATTGCGGTAACGGGATAAGCAGCGCTTGGAAAAAAATAAACGTAACCGTCGGCATGGAAGGCCTCTCTTGTACCACAATTGGCAATGGTACCGCGACAAATTCCATTTTCCCTATGGGCTATTATTCTAACAACTTTTACACTTATACCCAACAATTATATACTGCGACAGAACTTTTAGAGAACGGGCTTACGCAAGGAGCTGAAATCGGGTCTGTCTCTTTCCAATATAGTGGCAGTGAACAAACAAAATCACCTATTACCATTTATTTGGGAAATACTGACAGAACTGTGATGAATTATAGCGATGGCTATGTCCCGCTCTCCGAACTTCAAGAAGTTTATACAGGTGAAGTAACATTTGAAACCGGTTGGGTAACCATTGAATTTGACAATAATTTCGTTTGGACAGGCAACTCTATTGTAGTGGCAATCTTGAACAATAGTGGAAGCGATAACGGG
The DNA here is from genome assembly GCA_016290715.1 of Bacteroidales bacterium. Taxonomy (GTDB): domain Bacteria; phylum Bacteroidota; class Bacteroidia; order Bacteroidales; family WCHB1-69; genus UBA1756. The sequence goes on along the minus strand of JAEEUY010000193.1, from coordinate 16,386 downwards.
ACCTCCGTTTTCAGTGGAGTAAATGGTTCATCTTATATGTCTATGGAATGTACCACATCATCTCCGATTTCTCTTTCTGGAGATGTGGGTAAGTCAAGAAGTCGTTTCCGTAACAACATTCAATTCTGTTCAGGATATGGCTGCACGTTGAAACGCACGATGGAAGTGGTGATAAACGAAGGCGACAGTTACGAATTTTATGGTCGGCTTCTTACCGAACAGGGACGGTACAAACACAAATGGTATGTGGATGAGGAGTGTGATAGCTCTGTAACATTGAATTTAATTGTACGCAGGATTATCTACGTGGTATCTGGTGGTGCCCGCGCCCATACAGGAGCATCATGGGCGGATGCGATGGATTTCCAAGAAGCGATGGACATCGCCGCCTCTTTTGAAAACGTTACCCCATTCATCTATGTTAAAAGAGGAACCTATACCGGGAATTTGCAAAGCACCAACAGTTTTGAAATAAAACCTAAAGTGAGGGCCTACGGCGGTTTTGCAGGTACGGAAACTCCTGATTTTGATCTCAATAACAGAAATATTTCCGGAAATAGAACCACCCTCAGCGGGGAAAACACTCGTCGGGTATTATATCAAAATGAAGACTTCACCGATAACAATGCTGCACTATTTGACGGATTTACCATCCGCGCTGGAAGTGCCAATGTAGTGGACGAAGGCGGGGGTGTTTATATGCGTAGGAATTGCACTCTTCAAAATTGTGTTATTACCGCCAACACTGCCACTATTGCCGCTACAGACGATAACATAACGAAGTATGGGATCGCTGTTTACAACAATGGCGGGTATCTTAAAAACTGCAATATCTACAATAATAGTGTCAGTATTGCGGGACCAGAACATAGGCACAGCGTATATGGTGTAGGTGTATATAGCCAGAATGGGGATATAGATGATTGCACGATTCAAAGCAATATCACAAATTATGATGGAAATGGGAACTCTTGGGATGTGCAAGGCGGGGCTGTCTATCTGCGGAATAATAACCGTGTAAGCAACTGCAATCTTACCCTTAATAGTGCCACCAATGGCGGGGCTGTCTATGCGAACATTTCAGACCAAAATGCGAACATTACCCTTGACCGTTGTGTCATCAGCAACAATACCTCCCGTAAGAATGGTGGCGGATTATATGCTAATGATGAACGTTGGAACCCCAACGACCCAGAAAATGTGGTGCTTACCCAGTGCTTAATTGGTAACAATGCTTGCGCTAACAATGGCGGTGGCGTTTATGATAGGGGATATAACACCACATTCAGAAATTGCAACATCGTACGCAATGCTGCGGCCTCGCATGCAGGGGGTATTTACGTTGAAAGAGGAGGAACCATGTTCTTGAACTCCATTATCTGGGGAAACAAAATAGCTTCTGAACACAATCAAATCGAAATAGAAAACAATCGCTACGTCACTTTCCGCAATACTGCATTGCAAGATAGTTATAGTGGTGCCATTACCTTGCAAGCAGAAAATGGTGGCGACGGCATTGGCTATCCTATGTTTGCAGGACCTACTGCCGAAGCGGGTGTGGATATTACCAACGCTATCGGTGATTGGACATTGCAAGAAGGTTCTATCTGTATTGACATGGGAAATAATGATTTTATGACAGAGGAAAGTGATTTGGCGGGGAATGTGCGTATCCAGCAAGACAGAATCGACCTCGGGGTTTACGAATCATCTTATAATATGGCATTCCCAATCCATCCGGAAGCGGAAAGCAATATTATTTATGTAACGACTACCGGCGCCGGCCGTCAGGATGGTTCTTCATGGAGTAATGCCGTCGGCGACTTGCAATACGCTATGGATGTGGCCGCGGGTTATACTGTCCCCGCTTCTGTTTGGGTAGCCGCAGGCACCTATTCTCCATCCCGTTCTTATATCGTACAACCGAATGTCGCTGTTTATGGTAGTTTCGTCGGCAATGAACCTTATACTTACGACCTCTCCCAACGTGATTTTGACAATAATGCTACCATCCTTGATGGTGGGAATACCATAAGAGTAATGGACAAAACATGCCCATTCACTGCGAACAATATTGGCAATCCAGCCCTCCCATTCCGCAATGGCGAAAGTTTATGGGATGGTTTTACCGTTCAAAATGGTTACTATTATAACGATAATTACTACGAAGGTCGCGACAACAGATATGGCGCTGGCTATCTATTAGACAACACGACCCTCCTTCATTGTACTTTTACGCAAAATAACCGTCATGCCCTGTATGCTAAAAATTGTGTTCTCTCATACTGCCAATTTAACCATAACACTGGAAACGGATTGGTGGGCGAACAGGTTACTATTGACCATAGTACCGCTATCGGCAATTCAGAAAAAGGAATGAAATTGAGTAACAATAGCGATATTAAATATAGTACTCTTAATGAAAATGGCTATGGGGGTATAAATCTCACAAATAGTAAAATGACGGAATGCACTGTTAGCAATAACTCTTTCAACGACTTTGGCATCACAAGTTCTGAATCACATATCACGAATAGCTTTGTTACCAACAACAGCGGTGGCGGTGTAAATTCATCTCGTGATATATACATTAATGTAAACATCGCCAATAATGATAGAAGTAGTTATGGCGCAGGGGTTTACACTACGACAGAAACGCAATTTGTGAACTGCAACATTGTTAGAAACTATAATAGGTATGCAAGCAATACTGCCAGTGGCGGTGTTTATGCCTCTTCAAGTAGCAGCACATTCACGAATTGTATCATTTGGGGAAATGTAACCTTCCATGTTCCCGCCTCTTCCAATATTTATGGTGATGCCACCTATAGTTATTGTGCAATAGAAGGCGGCGCAACGGGAACGGCGAACATCACCTTGGATTCGCTCAATAGCGGTTCTGACCCCAATGCCTATTATCCGAATTTTGTCAACCCATCGGATACGGCGGGACACGTTTACCGGAATGACTATGATTGGAATTTAGCCGCCGGCTCCGCTTGTATCAACCGAGGGATTCCTACAACTACCTCTCTCAACTTGCCTGCTTATGATCTGGGCGGATCGCTCCGTATCAAACAACAACAAATTGACATCGGCGCGTACGAATATGGTGATGTGATGGTAACCCGCATCCAAGATTCCGTTTGTAGCGGGGAGGAATATACCTTCGATGACGATCCTGATCACTATATATTCCATCGTGAACCGGGGAACTACATCGACACATTCACCAACTATCAAAACAATACAGATTACCTCATCTACGTCAATCTTAAAGTAAACGACAAATATGACCTGTATCTCCAAGAATCGATTTGTGAGGGTGATGTGTATATGTTTGATGGACAGCCTCGTTCAGAGCCGGGTGATTATGCTGCCTATTACCAAACCACGTCAGGTTGTGACAGTAACGTAACGGTGAATCTTACCGTTTTACCCCATTCTTACAATACCATAACGGCTACTTGCTGCGATAGTTATACATGGAACAACGAAACATACAATGTATCGGGCGAATATCAACAGATTTTTGAAGCGGCCAACGGCTGTGATAGTATCGTTACATTATATCTGACAGTAAATCATAGTGATACGGTTGAATTTTATCAAACAGCATGTACTTCTTTCATATGGAACGGCATCACTTATCGTCAGAGTGGAAACTATACGCAAATACTGCATAACCATAACGGGTGCGACAGTGTGATAACAATGCACCTCACTATTTTGGACGTGCTCACTTCCGAATTTTCAGTGGCCACTTGCGAACAATATAACTGGGATGAGATAACTTACACTACCAGCGGCGACAAAGTACGCCAATTTGTTAGCAGTCAGGGTTGTGACAGTATTGTTACGTTGCACCTTACTTTATACCAACCGACGGAAAGTGCGCAGCATCTCACTGTTTGTGACCGTTATGAATGGAACGGGGAATCCTATACTACGAGTGGTATCTATCAAAAGAACTTTACCAACGCACATGGGTGCGATAGTACTGCTACGCTGTATCTCACTGTTAATTATTCTTCTACTTACGAATTTGATGATGTGGCATGCGATAGTTATACATGGAATAATCAAACTTACACCACTTCTGGCGATTACGAACAAGTTTTCACTAACGCTGTAGGGTGCGACAGTACCGTAACGTTACATCTTACCATCAACTATTCCAACAGTTATGAATTTGATGCTGTGGCATGTGATAGTTATACATGGAATAACCAAACTTACACCACCTCTGGCGATTACGAACAAGTTTTCACTAACGCTGTAGGGTGCGACAGTACCGTAACGTTACATCTTACTATCAACCATTCCAATAGTTATGAATTTGATGATGTGGCCTGCGATAGTTATACATGGAATAACCAAACTTACACTACTTCTGGCGATTACGAACAAGTTCTCACGAATGCCGTAGGGTGCGATAGTACCGTTACGTTGCACCTTACTGTCAATTATTCTTCCCAAACTGAATTGACGGTTGTCGCTTGTGATGAATATATCTGGAATAACATTTCTTATTACAATAGTGGTGATTATGATCAGGTATTCACGAATGCCGCTGGATGTGATAGTACGGTTACATTGCATCTTACCATCCATCGTAGTGCAGCGGTAGATGATTATTTGACCATTTGCGAAAACGAATTGCCCCAGAGTTATAGCGACACTATTTTTGAAGCAGGCACAGCAACAGGCACGTATGAGGTGCATCTCTTAACACAACACGGGTGCGACAGTACCGTTACCTTGCATCTTACCATTGTACCTACTCCTATGCCGCAACTTATCATCAATGGTACGATTACGGCATGCTCCAGTAGCAGTGCAACCCTCTCTGTTGAAGGGGATTATGCTACATACGCATGGTCAACAGAAGAAACCACATCAACGATTGAGGTTACTACTCCGGGGTATTATTGGGTAGAGGTTACCGATGAAAACGGCTGTACCATCCTTTCTGAAACCTCCCAGTTAGGAGTCAGCACACTCATCCCTGAAACGCCGTCTATCTGCATGGTCGGTGTGGAAAATGGTCATAATCTTGTTATCTGGGAAGAAATGAGTGATAATGCAAATGTTCAAAATTACCGTATTTACAGGGAAAACGACCAAGCCAATGTTTACGAACTTTTAGCTACTATTCCTGCTACCCAGCCGAATGTTTATGAGGATATTACTGCTGACCCGTCTGTACGCGCTTATCGATACAAAGTCACAGCAATGGATGTATGTCAAGGAGAAACCCCGATGAGCGAACTGCACAAGAGCGTTCACCTCACCATCAACCGTGGTATCGGTAACACGTGGAACCTTATTTGGAGCCACTACGAAGGAGTAGAGTTCTCCAGCTATCGTCTGTATCGTGGGACGGCCAACAACAATATGGAACTCATTGCTACGCTTCCTTCTACACTTACCTCTTATACCGATTTTGAAAATTTGGATGGAGCGCTCTTCTATCAAATTGAGGTAGTGATGAATAGCAGTTGTCTGTTACACAGAGACACAACCTACACAGGTTCTCGTTCCAACATCGTTTATAACGGGGAAAGGGTATATACCGAAACGACTGTTGATGCCTGCGATAACTACGAATGGTTTGACAATACGTTCACACAAAGCGGTGATTATGAACACAGTTACACTTCTGAATTAGGATATGAGTGTACGGCTACTCTCCATCTTAACATCCATCCATCTGTAACTACCACCGAAAATCTAACTATCTCCGAAAATGATTTGCCCTATACTTACGGCGACACTATTTTTGAGGTCGGAACGCCGCTTTCCTCTACCTATACTTTGCACTTTTTAACGCAATACGGATGCGACAGTACGGTTACATTACATCTTACCATTACTACCGGCATAGAAGAAAATGCTGAAAATGGAGAACTTACTCTCTTCCCGAACCCAACAACGGGGATTATCCAAATACAGTATGTAACGCCTCATAATAACTTTGAAAATATTGAAATACAACTCTTTAATATCTACGGGCAAAAATTGTTGAGTCTTCCTATGCAAAGTGAACATGCCGTTATTGACCTCTCTCCGTATGCTACGGGTATGTACCTCGTTAAATTGATTCAACATCATAAAGTAATGGCTATCCGCAAGATTGTCAAAGAGTAAAAATTGCTGCATTAACTGAAAATGAATACTTGGATAAATCCATTAAAGGGTATAACAGCGAAAAAGAGTGATGTGGATGCTAAAAGAAACAGTAGCATCCACATCGCTGGATTTCTTACAATATCACGGGCTTTACGTTTTTCGTACAGTATTCTTTTTTTGCTTTTTTTTACAAGTTGTGAAACGTTGGATAAAAAACCAGATCCTCCAGCTGATTTAATGGAAAAATCTGTCTTCATTGATATGGTAGCCGAGCAATTGGTTATTGAATCGGCCATTTTCAATACGCCCCCGGATGTCAACAAAAAATCCATCTCCGCATATATGTACCAAGAGTGGCTGGACAAATATCATACAACTCCGGAAACTTTTCAAAGGAATGTGGATTATTATTTCTATTCTGAAAGAGAAGCAAGAAAGATGATGGAAGAGGTTAGAAAGAAGATTCAGGAAAAATCAGGAACCACCAAACTTCAAGACTGAACAGAGAGTCCCATTTCCTGTCCCACTTTTAACATTTTTTGGTACGCTTCTTCGTAATTGTTGCCAATTTCCCCATCTAAGATGGCATTACAAACGGCCGTCTTTATCTCGCCCACTACGATGGATGGCGAGAGGTGAAATGTTTTCATAATCAAATCGCCATCAATAGGAGGTCGCCAGTTTCTGATTTGATCTTTTTCCTCCACCTCCACAAATTTCTTTCTGACCAATTGGAAATTTGTTAGATAATTGCGGACCTTAACGGGGTTTTTAGAGGTAATGTCGGCCTCACACAACAACATTAAGTCATCAATATCATCGCCGGCTTCAAAGAGCAGCCTGCGTACGGCAGAGTCGGTAACACACCCATCTACCAATGCTTGTGGGCGCAGGTGGAGGGCAACTATTTTTTGAACATATTTTAATTTCTCATTACACGGCAATTTCAGTCTTCTAAAAATCTCTGGAATCATTTTTGAGCCGAGAAATTCATGTCCGTGAAATGTCCATCCCATTTGTTCATCAAATCGTTTCGTACGCGGTTTGGCGATGTCGTGTAACAAGGCTGCCCAAAGTAAAAAAAGATTGTTGCTCACCATGGCAATTTTATCAACCACCTCTAAAGTATGCAAGTAATTATCCTTGTGGGATTTCCCATTTATTGATTCAATCCCTTTTAAGGCAATCAATTCTGGCAAAAACTGCTGAAGCAGTCCAGCCTGATCTAATAATTGGATGCCGACGGAAGGTTGGGGTGAGAGAAGAATTTTATTGAATTCATCGGCAATGCGCTCGCGAGAAATAATTTCCAGACGAGGGGCATTCCGCACGATGGCTTCAAATGTTTCTGGCACTATTTGAAAATGAAGTTGTGAAGCAAAGCGAATGGCGCGCATCATCCTCAATGGGTCGTCAGAGAATGTGATATCGGGATCTAACGGGGTGCGGATTAACTTTTTTTTAAGGTCATCCAAACCGTGAAAGACATCGATTAACGCTCCTTTTTGTTCCCCATTTAAAGCTATTCCCATGGCATTAATCGTAAAATCCCTGCGGTTTAAATCATCCTGTAACGTACCATCTTCAACGTGGGGTTTCCTTGAATTGCGATCATACGACTCTTTGCGTGCCCCAACAAATTCCACCACTATATCATGATAGGTGAATTGAGCTGTCCCGAAATTCTTATAGACATTCACGTTTAAGGAAGGAGATAGCTTTTTTGCCACGCTTTTAGCTAATTGGATACCACTTCCAATAACTACAATATCAATATCCTTGGAAGAACGATTCAAAAAAATATCGCGCACAACACCACCGATAGCGTACGCTTGTATCCCTTTTTCTTCTGCAACTTCCGAAACGACTTGATAAATAGGATTTTCTAAATATTTGTAGTAGTTTGTCATTCTCCGAAAAGTCAGGCGCAAAAATACAGAAAATCATGCAAATCAATCAATAAAAAAGGGCTTTTAAAGCCCTTTTTTATTGATTAGTGTTTATATTCAATGTTTTTACCACAATCATCCACAATCATTTTGTACCATCTTTCAGGATAAGCCGGATGTTCAGGATCTTCACATTGCGGGATTTCAGTATTGGTTTTCAGGAAGCGTCCCTCTTTTTCTTGCTTAACATTGCCATCGTTGTATTTCACCAATAAATATTCAAAAAGATGATCCCACTCTTCACAAACCTGTTTCGCCGCACGATTAGAGTATTCTGTCAAATATTCTCTCATTTTTTGAGGATTCGACTCATATATTTTCAACACTTTGGATTGCATATCGCGAATATCTGCAATAAAGTGGTTCTCTAATTCATCCTGTTTTTGATTAATATGTTTAATCATATCACTATAACGAGAATAGGCCAATTGGCTTACTTTGGTGAATTTCCAAAATGCCGCAGTAGGAGAGTAGTCAACCAACGAACCGTTTCCTTCCTGCAATTCGTATGGCACTTTTGTAATGCCGCAGAACATCGGCATATAGCAGTTGCTTCCGGCATCGTCCACACCAAACCAGAGAATACCTCCGAATCCGTCAGGCAAATCGCTACGAGACTGTGCCACGAAGGAGAAACCTGTTTGCTGTGTGGCGGTAGCGCGTTCGTGCAAATACTCTTTCCCGTTATATTCCCATGTCATAGGACGCCAACGATAAGGACAAGCATACGGACCAGCCCCTAAATCTTTTGTCATATCCATTGAGGTTCCTTCAAAATGATCGCGCATCAATAGCATAACATCACGCAATTCCAATTTTTTGGCTGCTTTAATCCACAAAGGGAAACGGTTGTTCAAATTGTCGCCGCGAGCATAATCCTCATAAGGAGCCATCAATTCAGGGTTGCAGCGATAGAAAGCCATCCAAACACGAGATTCGCAATAACGGGCGGCTGAAAAATCAACGGGGGCATAAGCATCGCAAAAACTAAATTGAGCATCAGGGGCATCTTTCGGATAATAGCCTTTCAATTTGGCAAATGAAATAACATCATCTGCATATACTGTTTCCACCGTGGGAAGATAAATTTTGGTGATTTCTTTAGAACTAATGGATGTTTTTCCGTCTCTCAATGGGAAAGTTGTAATCCGGGCTTGGTTCGCATGACCTGAAATATATCCATCAGGAATACGACGGGCAACCCAAACCGCACCATTCGACCAGCCTTTCACCGTTTTGCCTTTGGCATCTTTCATCTCAGCGCCTTTGCCTATCAATTCAAAAATCCATGCTTCATTTGGATCCACAATGGAAAATGATTCACCGCTACTATGATAGCCGTATGCATTCAGTAATTCACACATAACATGAATTGCTTCCCTTGCATTCTTTGCACGTTGTAAAGTAATATAAATAAGTGATCCATAGTCAATCAAACCAGGTGTGTTTTCTAATTCAGCCCGTCCTCCGTAAGTTGTTTCGGCAATGGTCAATTGATGTTCATTCATGTTTCCAACCACCGAATAGGTATGCGCTACTTGGGGAATTTGTCCCAATTTTCTTCCCGTATCCCATTCAATCACATCCATCAATGTGCCCGCAGGATAATCGGCGGCAGGACGGAAATAGAGCTCACCATACAAGGTATGCGAGTCGGCGGCATAGGTAACCATACAAGAGCCGTCGGCACTTGCCCCTTTGGTGATGATAAAGTTAGTACACCCGGATACTTTCTCTCCGCACAGCGTACAAACAGCTATTAAAATAACAGATAGTAATTTCTTCATAGGATTTTATTTATTAATGGCAAAATGATCAACATTGGGGATTACCAAGATAGGCATAGAGGCATAGTTCACCAATTGACGCGTGTTGCTGCCCAACCAGAAAGAGGAGATATCATCTTCCTCCTCACGCATTACAACCAATAAGTTCACATCTTCATCAGCTGCCCAGTTGACCGTTGCTTTTGAAATCTGTCCATGGATTTCCAGTGTGGATGCCGAATAGCGTACATTTGCATCATGGCACATAGAAACGGCATGGTTTAATTGGATGTTGATAACATGTTTAATGTCGGCGGCAGGACTGTCATAGATACCTAAAAGGACTACTTGTGCAGAGAACAATTTAGCGAAGAGAACGGCCGTTTTCATTTTTTGTAAAGTTTCAAAACTCGTATCAATCGGCACTAAAATACGGGTTAAATCGCGATTGATTTGAACATTATTGCCGATAATCAGGACTGGAACTTTAGAGATACCCACCACTTTCATGGTGTTGCTACCCACGAACATTTCTTCAAATCCGGAAGCGCCGTGCGAACCCACTACCAAAATGGATTCAGGCAAATTGGATGCGTATTGTGTCAATTTAAGATAGGCTTTGCCTTCTAAGATTACGCTTTGCACCTCACTCTTTGGCACTTCTGCCCTTGTTGCAACTACCAAATCATCCAAAAAAGTATTGGCTTTTTTGAGTAGTTGTTCTTCATCCGTAAAGCCGAGTTTAGTGGCAGCGCCTGGAGTTTTAACCCAAACAATATGAATTTTTGCATTGCTTTTGATGGCAATAGCAGCTCCATGACGAAGCGCGTTTACAGAATTTTGAGAAAAGTCGATTCCCACTACAATGTTTTTCATAACTATGATATTTTAGGGTTATTATTTTACTAATTTAATCAAATACTCACCATAACCACTTTTGCGCAGTGGCTCGGCCACTTTTATCAGTTGTTCTGCATTGATATAGCCCATTTTATAAGCCACTTCCTCAATACAGCCCACTTTTAAACCTTGGCGTTCTTCTATGACTTGAACGAACTGGGACGCTGCGATAAGCGACTCAAAGGTGCCGGTGTCAAGCCAGGCAGTCCCTTGATTTATTTTGCACACTTTCAACTTCTTATGTTCCAAATAGTATTTGTTCACATCTGTAATTTCGTATTCTCCGCGAGCGCTGGGTTGGATGTTGGCGGCTACTTCCAATACCGAGTTGTCATAAAAATAGAGCCCGGGAACCGCATAATTTGACTTCGGATGTTGGGGTTTTTCTTCAATAGAAACCGCATTCATTTTTTCGTCAAATTCAACAACCCCATACCGTTCGGGATCCGAAACATGGTAGGCAAACACGATGCCGCCATCGGGGTCGTTACTGCTCAATAAATTATCCTCAAAACCGCCCCCATAAAAAATATTGTCCCCCAACACAAGCGCCACCTTATCACGCCCTACGAAATCAGCTCCTAACACAAAAGCTTGAGCCAAGCCATTGGGGATTTTTTGTTCCACGTACGAAAAACTGCAACCTATCTGGTGCCCATCACCCAACAATCGTTGGAAATTCGGCAAATCGGTTGGCGTGGAGATAATAAGGATATCGTTAATTCCCGCTGACATCAAAGTAGAAAGCGGATAATAAATCATGGGTTTATTATAAATGGGCATCATCTGTTTGCTAACAGCCAAGGTAAGTGGATGCAGGCGTGTGCCGGCACCGCCGGCGAGAATAATTCCTTTCATTTGAGTTATTTTTAAATATTTTCCAAAATCGCTTCAATCAAATTCTCAGCACTTTCCGCTATTTCCGAAATGGTGGCTGGCAACATATAGCAAGGAGTAGTAAAAATCATATTATTCTTATCCGAAATCACTTCCGTCTCTTGGGTGTTAATATGGGTAGCTCCCATTGCTTCCACATCTTGAATCGTATTTTTATCATCTCCTACCGTAACCGTTACATTCCCCAATATTTTTGATACGAGAACAGGAGAAATACACAAAGCCCCGATGGGTTTCCGTAGAGCATGGGTTTTTATAATAGCTTTTTTTACCTCTTCCAAAACTTTGGCATGCACGCCATCTATAGCGTAAGTAAAAAGATTTTTAGCCACACCAAACCCGCCTGGAATAACCAATGCATCAAAATTTTCAGGGTTATACTCGCCAATTTCATGAATGTTCCCACGAGCGATACGGGCAGCTTCCACCAACATATTCCGTTTTCCCTCCATCGGTTCCCGTGTGAGATGATTCATTACATGATACTGGTCTTCATCAGGTGCAAAAATGGTGTACTCACATTCATTTCTATCAATCGCTAACAATGTCATCACCGCCTCATGGATTTCCGAACCGTCCAAATGTCCGCACCCATTCAAAATAACAGCAAATTTTTTCATAATCAATTCTTTTAAGGAAACATACTTCTTCTTCTCGTTCATTCAAAAAGTATGTTTTCTATTCAAATACGCTGCAAAGTTAATAAAAAAAACAGCACAAATATTTTTTTCTCATAACTATTTTTCTTTTTAGGAAAAAACGCTGCTTTCAACAAGAGAGAAAAAAAGTCGGGCGGAATCCGCCCATCGCCATTATTCCCAGCGAAAAGGACGCGCCCATTTTCCGGTGTGGTCGGTTTAACGCCATTGTAGAGACGATGTGCACATCGTCTCTACAATGGTAACAATAGAACCGCCAGCCTGCGATGCCGCCGCAAGGTGCCCCGCGGGGGAATGATTTATTTGGCAATTACGATAATCGATGCCCCCAATGTTTGTTCTATTAAAGCAATTGTCCGGCAGGTGAAATTATGGCTGCCACTTAGCCACCTTGTAACATCGGAAGGTCGTCGTTGGGTGAGATTGGCCAAGTCTTTCTTACTGATACCTTTTTCTTTCATTATCGCATCAATGCGGTGGGCGATGCTCTCGGTAATGGCATCAGTTGCCCAATCAACATCGGGAATAGAATCGTATGCATCCCGTATGATTGGACTATAAATTCTGATATTATTGTTCGTATTCATAATTCAAAAGAAACACTTTCTATGCTCGTGATGATGTTCTGTTCTATTTTAACTTTCCCGTTTTCAGTTCTTGTGCAAACTTCTCGTATTCAGTTATATCGTTGTCATTAAATTTTATGGATTAAAGCATGCCATCCATTTTTACTTCTTTAATGTGACAACGATAGTAAGGGTTATTCTTTTTAACCTTTTTTGGGAAAAAAGAGGAAAAGATATCATATTGTCCTTCCCGGCTATTTAATGAGATTATTTTCTCTTGGTATATGGTTCAATGTCGGTTTTTAGGATATGCTGTCCTTCTTTTGCCCTACTATAAACTCCTATATTGACTTGAATGGATTTGATTGCTGGTCTCTTTTCGGTGAATATTTTCAGATAGTATTTCCCATCTGAACTATATTTTTGATAGCAGATATATTCAGAGTAATCATCAGGGTTTTGACTGATATCAGATTGTTGAATCTCTTGTCCTTCCGGTGCCAGGTATTCGTATTTCAATGTTTTTCCGATATAGGAATCCGTAGAACTTGGATTAAAATTGGACGAAACGGGGACTAATGTTCCGTCTTCAAGTAGAAAGTATGCGGTCGTTTTAACGTGTCCGGCATCATCCAACAAAATTGTTTCGTAGGTAATATCTTTGATTGTAGAGGTTTTTGAATAGTGTTGAATCTGATACGTAACGCAGGAAGATAAAACGATAGTTAGTAACACGAAAAATAATGCTTTTTTTTCCATAAATATGTGTATTTAATAAGGGTACTTCTATTTTTAGTTTTGCGAATGATTTTCAACAAAATCAAAAAATTTTTTACATAGGACTTTAGATGCTCACTAAAAGTTGAAATAAGCGACAATAAAGTTTTTCATTGCTGTCTATGACCTTGATGAAAAAACGTAAAAATTATATCGCTGTCATTAAATTTTATGGAGTAAAGCCCCATTTTTTCACTTTGTTCGATAATTTTAGCAGTAGCAGTTGTCATAGTAATGGAGGTTTTATTTTTACGCTGCAAAAATAATATCTTTTTTTAATAATTTCGCATATATGCGAAATTATTAAAAAAAGACACTTCAGTTGTAATGAAAAAAACTGTATTTTTGCAGTGTGTTTTTAGAGATATTGATGCTCAAAACGTAATTTATTGAAACGACGAAGCGTTATGCTCGTTCTTGTGATCGGAAACGTAGGAAATTTCTGGATTATAATGCAAGAGGGTATTGCGGTTCGCGTGTATAGCGTGGACTATTGTATATTACATCTGCATTATAAGGTATTCCTACGACCTCCGATTGAAGAATGTGGTATATCAGTGCTACGCTTCTTTTATGTAAAATGTTCCTGCGGCGCTATGGAACAGAAAAAACTGATAGCCGACAAGTTATAGCGGCCCAGAGAACATGAAAAAAATACGATTCTTCATCATTTTATACTTACTAACAGTTGATGCGTTTTCTCAAACTCCCATAGTGGTTGCGGATATGATTTTCAAGTCCAGCGGTTTAGAAGAGTTTTACTATAGTTTTGCAGAAGGGGATATCATTGTTGTGGATTTAGAAGTTATCAAAGGTAAAAATATCAAATCTTTTGAAGTCATTGAACTCCCCTCAAGTATGAAGTTTTCTTCCTTCAAGCCATCTTCCATAAGCCAAAAACAGATTAATGTTACCGCAAAGGGGGTTTACTCGTTTCGCCTTGATGCTGGAATTGGAGGGAAAGTTTGTAATTTAAAAATTTCCAGAATTCCCAAAGACCAATCTACTGAACGGTTTAATACAGGATGGAAATGGGAAGTTTTATATGACACCACTTACACTCACTATCAAGAAGACTCACTTATTGGTTATGACACCATGTATTATGTGGAAACAGTAAAAGAAATAACGTCAAAAGAATTATCAGAAGTGATTTTGGAGGAGAAAACGGAAGAAATTCGTTCATACGGAATAATCAGCCACGATAATCCCCGAACCTTCGTTGAAATAATTTTGCCACAGAATCAATCAGGGAATAATTGGGAGAAGAAAGTTGTTGGTTGGGGATATTGGTTGTGTGTTGGGAATTCAAAAGGTTTTTGGAGTAGAAATAAAGAAATGGTGTCAAAGTCAGCCTCCTCTATTGCAGATGCTACACTTGGTCCAATAGGTGCGCTTATTGCCGGCGAAGTTTCTTCATTAGCTATTCCTGATGCATCAAGCGTTGACAATGTTAGATGGTCAATTGTGAGAAATGGACAGGAAGTACAAGCCTTTATGAACGGGGGGGCAATTTGTACCTCTTCTTGTCTGCGGAGCGGAAATGGGCCCGGTGCATCAGGTAGTTTTGTGGATGGTTACAAGCAAGGAAGGTATTATATCTGCCTATATAATGACAATACACATGATAGGATAAATGTAACTGTGAAAGTTTCTGCCTTAATGGAAACCATAACTTATCAAGATGTTGATTATCAACGTACAAAAATTGTCCCTAAACATGTTAAGGTGTACAAAGTGCGTAGTAATGCATCTTCCTATAAAATGCGTGTACCAGTAGAATAGACGCAATTGAATTAGTAGATAATCAGTCTTGTGTCTCCGACACGCTTTTCTCGTACGGTGCATTGGCACCCCACACGCCACCCACTATGTTCGTAGTACTACACCTCACCGCTTCGGCATCCAACAAGGGATGGACTGACTTCAAGTTTGAAAACTATGGATTTTTGAGCTTGAGCAGCCTTGCTTTTATTGAAATAATTGTTGTATTTTCGCAGCGCATTTTTGAGGCAATAAGCATTGCCTTACAACGCAAAGAAATAGCACGGTTTCATCCGTTCAAACGATAACAGTACCCGTTTGCATACCATAAGAACTGCTTGCGGGTCATTTTTTATTCCGCTTCATAAACTGGGATTCAATAACCAATGGGAGAAATAACATATCTGGGAATAACCGCGACAAGACTGTGCCTATTTTCGGTGTAGGGTCGGTTTTATATGGACAGACCCTTTTGCGAGATAGAGATTGAAGGGATATAATTTAATACATCATCCCGAACATCCAGAGCGGTATGCGATGACCATGCCCGGTCTCAATACCATCCACGGCCAAAAAGCTGTCGGGCATATCTTTGATTTGATCGAATGTTTTGCCTCGTCCACCCACCTCAAAGAGGAATTTTCTGTTTACCAAAAAATCCCCGGCGGTAGGATAATTCACCTCACCGGCCACCTTCACCTGATTCATAAAGAAAGTCTCTCGCATAGTGCCTATGTCGGCATGTGGAGTTAACGCCCACATCAGATTGGGGTTGTTCAAATAAATTTTGTCGGGCTTGCCCATCTGACGGAAGTTTTTCGGAGGAGCCGAAAGAAGGTTGAGAAGTGCTGCTTGTTCCAACATTGACAGCATCTTCAAACCTTGTGTCCTGTTAGTATCCAGCAAGGCATACAATTCGTTCATCTTCGGAGTCTGCGGTACACGCTCGGCCAAAATCATCAGCATCTTCATGGTT
>JAEEUY010000192.1 GCA_016290715.1 Bacteroidales bacterium | reverse complement strand
GAAACAACATCATAGAAGGGGGCTACAACCATGATTGGAATAAAGGGGAAAAAGCCACCATCATTAATATTCATGCCATAGAACTGATGGGGGATTACAACCAACGTATTGGTTTCCGCTCCATAAATGATGAAAACTGGCACATTGAAGACATTACAATAGAAGTTGCTTCAGCCACCCCAAGTGACAGAGCATCTTCCGGAAAAGGGACTACAGTTTATGGAATATATATTGCAGGAAATGCAAATAGAAACACCATTCTGCGCAGCAATATTATTGCTGGTGATGGTGGCGATGGAAAAGACGGAACAGCTGGCACCGATGGTGAAGAAGGTAAAAACGGCGGTAACGGCGGCGATGGCGGCTGTAGTTCGCTCACTAACGACGGTGATGTACCGGGAGATGGAGGAACTGCAGTAGGTAGTGGAGACCGTAAGGGCGGTGCCGGCGGCAAGGGATCAGCCGGTGGTATTGGCTACCATGGAACAAGCAGCACCGCAACGGCAGGAACCCGAGGAGGAGACAATAATGGAGGTACTGGCGGCAGCGCTGGTCAAGGGGTCTCCTACACCAAAACCGGGAAACCGGGGAACAACGGTAATAACGGTGCAAATGGGATTACGCCATCTTCTAACCGATCAGTAACTTGGACTCAATATTTCATACCGGCGGCGCAGGGAGCTACAGGTACAGATGGCAAAGGCGGCGGCGGTGGCGGCGGTGCTTCCGGTGGCGGAGGTGCCGACGGTAAAGTAGGCTTCATTAAGAAACAACATTGCGGCGGTGCCGGCGGTGGCGGCGCTTCCGGCGGTTCCGGCGGTACAGGTGGTACAGGTGGCGCTTCCGGCGGCGGCAGCTTCGGTATTTATTGTTACGACGCATCCACTCCGGAATTAACACAGGTTACCATTAATCAAGGAAACGCTGGACAAGGTGGACAAGGTGGTGCCGGCGGTCAAGGGAAAAACGGTGGCACAGGCGGCAATGGCGGTCAAGCGGCACTAACCATTTGTTTCGGAGCCAATTCCGGCGCTGGCGGGAAAGGTGGTAATGGCGGGAAAGGTGGCAACGGCGGGAAAGGAGAAAATGGTCTTGATGGTATATCAAAAGCAATTGCTGTAGTAAGCAATAACCAACTCGCTACATACAATATTTCATGTGCCATCACTTCAAATTTTGAATTTTGCGAGAACGACAATAATATAACCATTTCAGCCATTCCTGGATATAATGCCAACACATGCAAATGGTATGTTTCCCCCTCCTCTTCTACTTGCTTGGCAACTGCCACCTCTTTCACACCATCCAATATAACTACGGATACCGTCTTCTACGTGTCTTCTTATAATGGGACAAATGAAAGTTTTGAAAGAAAACCTGTGCATATTCACCTCATTCCCACTTCCACCACGCTAATCTCGGCTGATGTCTGCAAGGGGGAAACATACAATGAATATAATTTTGAAATCAATACTGCAGACTCAACTCCTGCAACTTATACTTACTACCAGCACCTTACTAATCAACTCCAATGCGATAGTACTGTCATCTTAACGTTAACTATTCATCCCCACGTAACAACCTATTTGACTGATGAGATTTGTATCGGCAATACATACACTTTATACAACTTTGAAATCAACACAACTGATTCTGCAATAGGTACTTATACGTATTACCAATACTCAACCACTTCTTTCGGATGCGATAGCACTATAATTTTATCACTCACCATTCATCCTACCAAAACCACAACATTGATTGACACTATCTGCCAGAAAGAAATATACACCAATTACCATTTCTATATTGACACACAGGATTCTTTACCTGGAACTTATATCTATACTCAACAAGCATCCACTATTCACGGATGCGATAGCACAATCACTCTTTTCCTAACTATCAATCCTATTAAAACAACCTCACTCACTGATGAGGTTTGTTGGAAAGATGTTTATCATAACTACAACTTTACCATTGAAACAGAAGACTCCTTGCCAGGAACATACATCTATTATCAATACCTACAAACTTCACTGCATTGCGATAGTACCGTCATACTGGCACTCTCCATTCTCCCGACATCCACAACAGAATTGTGCGATTATACCTATTTAGGCGATGTATATCATAAAGATGGTTTCCATATTGACACACAAGACTCTTTGATAGGAACCTACACCTATATACTGCACACATCCAACCAATATGGATGCGATAGTACGGTAACGCTTACTTTAATCATTTATCCATCCAACGAGATGAACGAAAAGGCCATCTGCTCAGCATTTGATATAGAGACCCTGACCCCAACCTTAGACTATATTTCTCAAGATATTACCATCGCATCTCAAAAATGGCAATACTCAACGGATGGAATCCATTACACAGACAAACCTGCAAATATACTTATCGGCGAAACATTCCATGACACCTATTGGCGCTATGAGGTGCAAACCTCCTGCGGAACTGCATACTTGAACTATATGCATATTTCCGTAGATTCATTACCTGTTGTCCAACCATTGGGATTTCCAGCCACCATCTGTGAAAACACCCCCATCAATTGGGATGGCTTTGTACCGGCCATTGACTATCACAACAATAGTCAGCGTACAACGAACGAAGGATGGAGAATCACTGTCAACACTGTCCCGGTCGAAGCTAACACAAATTTCACCTTCACCTATAACGACATCGTCAATATCACCTACTATGTTTCCAACGCGTGCGGTATAAGCAGAGTTTCAACCCCCATAACGGTTTGGGCGGCTCCGGAATTTACCGCAGAACTAAACACCCCTGCTCCTATTTGTGCCGGAGAAGCGCTCTCCCTTGAGGATCCTACCGTTGTAGAAAGGGGCGGTCCCATTGCATATCAATGGGAATACGCCGCATCCGATGATGCCGACAACTATACTGAACTTGATTTCAATGTGTTACCTTACACTATGAATCATGCATCAGTGAGGTATTCTGCCACTAATATATGTGGAACGTCGCACAGCAACACTGTTCTCATTACAGTTAACGACAAACCCACTTTAAGTGCATTGACTGAAAACCCAGCCATTTGTTCTGGACACGCTTTGAATGAAATTCTTGCCACTCCTGTGGTTTTAGACGCTGGTGGCCTGACCATAACAGAAGAGGGATGGATTAACAGCAATACTGAAGATCTCGACCCATCTGTACAACACAGCACTTTTGACTTGGACACCGTTGTTGACTACTTTGATTGGAATAATCAATGGATACGGTATTATGCCGTTAATGAATGCGGTATCACCTATTCAAATCCCATCAAGCTCACCGTATATCCAGACCATTATTTAACCGTATTTCCAACGGATACAAATATTTGCTATGGTGCTCCCCTTGTACTAACAGCCAACTCCCTTCTTGACAGTTATGCTACCTACCAATGGAGTTGTAGCGATGGAGGCAATCTGCTTGCTACCAATACAAATCAAGCCGAAGTTGACCGTCCGGAGGAAGGTTCATACACCTATCAGGTGATTGTAACCGACACCCTAAACGGTTGTACGGCAAGCGCTGAAATGCATGTAACAGTGACTATGCAGAGCAGTAGCGATACCATCACCTTATGTGCTGCCGAACTACCTTATCTGTACGGGAATGACAACGACAACATGCTACTCTCTGCTGCGGGAGACTATCCTATTGTTTTTCACACTTCCCAAGGATGCGACAGTCTCGTTGATGTTCACGTAGCGGTGCGCTATCCTATTGAAGATTGGACTAATGAACACTTATGCTCTGGTGAAAGTTACACTTGGGATGTTAACCACAATACTTACTACGAAAGTAAAAAAGATACGATTAGAATCCCATATACAACTGCACCTTATTGTGATAGCATTGTCTTTTATCTTGATCTAACCATCAATACAAATCCCAATTTAGAGATTCCAACTGTGTTTTTGCCCACATTCATTGAAGAGACAACGGTTTCCGATATCAATGTTCTTCTTGGTTGCACAGAAGAAGCCAATAACGTGAAGGCTGCCATTGAATTTGAGTTATACAAAAACGGAGAGCCTGTTGATGCCATGGGGTCATTTGCCGATATTAACATAGAAACAGCATATAGTGCTGTTAACGGTACAGTACGCGGGCACCTCAATTATGGGAATGGTGCTATTCCCGAAAATGTATTCAAAATATACAATTACGCCTACGATTACTTCTATATTAGTTTCTTCAATTACACTGACATACGATTAATTAGCACATGGAAAGAACCAGGGGAATACAAATTTGTATTCCGTCTTGTAGAAATGGAGGGCGGTCGTGATATTCCCTACACCTACGATGCTGTACATCGCCTCGGCGGCTTGGGAAGCACCTCTGCAGGACACATTCTTTCAGAAGCCGAACTGCATATTGTCGTTGGTGATTTTGCACACACATACGACACACTCACAGTGTGCAAAAATCAGCTTCCTTACCAGTTCAATACCCTCTCATTAACAGAATCAGGCGACTACACCGTAGCATCCAATCTTACCATGCACCATTTGCATCTCAACGTAATACCAACAACTACCACCACATTAAACATCTCCACCTGTGCCGACAATTACACATGGAACGGCCAAAACTACAATGCCGATGGAACATACCAATATCAGACTTACACTGCCAACGGATGTGATAGCATTGTAACCTTAAATTTGACCTTAAATGCTGCCTACGATGTGGTAGAAGACCTGACAGTTGCTGCCTGTGAATCATACTACTGGGAAGCAAATGGCGTAACTTACTACAACTCCACAGAAGATACTTACGTTGTTCCCACCGTGGATTGCGATAAGGTATATCATCTCCATCTTACCATTAACCATAAATATGAAGATAATCAAGAACTTGCACTTTCTGAAATAGAACTTCCTTACCATTATGCCGGACACAACATCACTGAATTTGGCATGCAAGACATTTCACTCCAAAGCCGCTTCGGATGTGATAGCATTATCCATTTGAATGTCCTTGAAGCACACCCATCATTTAACATCACCGGAAATCCAGAGGTAACCTCAACCCAAACTACGGGCATTTATGAAATGACTATTGATGGAGATATACTTTCTGCTGATAAAAAAGTGGGCATTGATTATGAAATCACCCGTGATGGAGAATCCATTAGCAATGTAACCAATTATGGTTCAATATTTTTTGAAACAGAATTTCCATCAGTTAACCGATGGTTCGGCAACAATCTAAATACAGCTACAGGGTCCATTCCTGCCAATACTTACCGTATCATCTACAATCAATACGACTATTTCTACCTCAATTATATCAACAATACCCGTCATCGTTTAACAACCCGATGGAACGAACCTGGAAAATATGTGATTACATTCCACTTAAAAGAACGCACCCACGGAAGAGATTTCATGACGACATTTGATCAAGAGCACTCCGCTAAAATTGGTGGAAATGCCTCTACAAACAACGGCGCCATCATAGCCACGGATTCAATCGTAATGAAAGTGGCAGCACCTGTAGTTCAGGTCACAATTGACACAACATACTGCCGCAACGCGCTTCCATTCGTATATCGAAATCACAACTATACAGAATCAGTTCAAAATGAGATAATTAGCATTATAGACCCGGAAGGTATCCACGACACGGTGATTACTCTGACCCTGAATCTTTCTGATGTTTACGAATACACTTATCAGGAAAGCATTTGCAGTGGTAACGATTATGATGGCCATGGTTTCCAATTAACAGAAGCTGAAATTGTGGCCAACCTCAATTCGCAGAATATTGCCACATTCAAGCATGAAAGAACCAGCCAAACCGGATGCGATAGCACAATAACCCTACATCTCACATACAATAACACACCCGAAATAACAATTCAGGGCAATCAGGAACTTTGTGAAGCGTCAACCACTTTAACCGCTACTGGCGCTGACAATTATGTATGGAGCACTTCAGCGAATACTCCTTCAATCACACTTGATAATATCACAACCGATTCAACAATTACAGTAACTGGAATTACCAATGGTTGTGAAAACAGCACATCCATTACAGTTGTCAAACTGCCATCCGAAGATATTGTCATATTTGATACCATTTGTCAAGGGAGCCCATATAATAAATATGGATTTTCAATTCCTTCTTCAGAAACTGAAACCCCGGGAAGTATCTCCAAATACCAACCACTTGCTTCCAATATCTGCGGTAATTTTTATAAAATACTAAATCTTTATGTATCACCTATTTACAATTCAAACTATGGTTATAATGAAATAACAGATTTTGTATGTAATGGAACCGACTACAATGATAACGGATTTCATATTTCAGCACAAGAAATTGAAAGCAATGCGAATCACGAATTCTATACCTACAATTTAAATAGCTGTGGTTGTGATAGCATTACACGATTAACATTGATTGTAAAGCCTACTTCAAGAAAAGTGATTTATGCTACAGTTTGCCAAGGAAGCATCTACACCATTGCAGAAGACGAAATTCCAATCAACAATGACACAATCATCTACAGAACATTTGCCAACCATTGCAATTGCGACAGCAATGTTACATATCGTATTACAGTTATTCCAACCCCACCTATTACTATACAAGGAGGCACTACTCTCTGTAGCCACAACTCATTAAACTTAATTACAAACGACTATTTCGCACATACCCAATGGTCTGTCAATGCTGAAATAGTATCCGAGGACAACACTTTGAACATTCCACGCGTGATTGATGATTTTACAGTAACCTTGGACGTTGCTTACGATGAAAACGCGCAATGCACTGCCTCAATAGACATTCCGATTGAAGTTACACCATTAAAGACACGTACCATTTATGCTACAACATGCAAAGGCACTGTTTACGAAGCCAATGGATTCAACATTGCAGATCCTGCAACAGGAACGTACGAGCTACTGACCGCTTCTGGAGAAGAATGCGACAGCCTTATCATTTTGGACCTAACCGTAACGGATTTAGACACCACTGCCGATGAAATCACCATTTTCATTGAGGAATTGCCCTATAATTATCGAGGTGTAATGCTTTATGAAGGAGGACAATCATACGTTCATATTCCAATAACAGGTGAATGTGATCAAATTGTTGATTTGACCATTAACGTGAATGATACGCACGAAGGCAATGCATTTATGATTGCCCAAATATCGCACGATACGATTACTTTAAAAGCTATAGGCAATCAATTAGATTCTAACACGAAAGTAGCTATACGTTATACCGTCACCAAAGATGGCGAAAATATTTATTGGCTAACCGACAACTGTGGTGGAAAAATGAATATTGCGACCTCTTATCTAGATAACTTCTACGGCAAAGCCATTAACATCGCTTCCGGATGGATACCCAATAATACTTTTGTTCTTGCCAACAACCAATACGACTATTTTTACCTGCATTTTCTTAATGCTCGTGAAAACCGTTTTATTCATTATTTTACCAAACCCGGCAATTATCGGATTGATTTTGATTTAGTGGAACAAGATAATGGCACCGACTACTTTCTTGAATACCTCACTCCTACTAATAATTTACTCCGAATAGGTGGTAAAAATTCAACTGAGGGACAGATTCTTGCTACGACCTCCATCAGTTTTGTTGTAGCAGATTACGAAGAAGACTCTGACGAATCACTCCCCTCAACCGAATATCCCACATTGAACATCACCACACATAGAATTACCTCAACCAGTAGCATAGATACTTTGACAGTTTCTGCTAACAATTATGATCCGGAATCTAAAGTAGCCATATATTATACTATTTATGAGGATAATATGCCTATTACGTATGCTACAGATGTTGCTAACATACAAATGGAAACATATTATGAAACCCTTCATCGCTATATAGGTAAAGATATTATTTCCGGAAATGGAAATATTCCTTACAATACCTTTGCTCCAACTTCATCATATAAATATAATTTCTTCTACTTACATTTCTTAAACAATGAACACACCACTAAAAACCGTATTCAAGTTACTTGGAAACGAACCGGTAACTTCAAAATCGCTTTTGACTTAATTGAGATGTCTGGAGGTGCTGACTATCCATTAACATGGGCTAATGGGAAAAAAATTGGAGGCAGAAATGCTTCACCAAATGAGTCAATCCTTGCAAGTGACACCATTTTCTACCATATAAATAATGAAAATCACATCATTAGCTCTATTGAAGAAATTGACAATAACATATCTAACTTTTCCCTTTCCCCAAATCCAGCTAACGATAAGGTAACGCTTCATTGTAATGATATAAGCACGCAAAAACGTGTACGCATAACCGATATTCATGGCAGATTGATTTATGAATTCACCCTCAACAATGAAGGAACAGACACAGAAATCGACACCCAAACATGGTCGAACGGTATCTATTTTGTTACCGTTTATCATCATCAATATGGCACTACACAAAAACTGATTATTGCAAGATAAATAAACATTAATTCGTAAAGTGGGTGTGTTCGTCTGACATACCCACTTATTTTATGCTCTCCCATCTAATTCCATGCATAATAGAGAACAATTGACTTTCATTTGAATGTCTTATATAAAAAATAATATTTTTATTTTTGCAAAAAATTACAACTTGGGCACTAATTTCAAAGATACTAATAACTAACAAACAGAATGTCATTATAATCAATACGAATTATCAACAAGAGTAAAAATAAACTTCACATTAACAGTCCAACATTATGAATGAAACAATTCTCAACATCTTGCAACACAGAAGTATCCGCCAATTCCAAGAGAAAGCGATTGAGGACGAGCAATTGAACCTTATTTTGAAAGCTGCTTGCAACGGTTCAACCATGGGCGGGCTACAACTTTATAGCATTATTGTCACCAAAGATAAAGAGATGATGCAGAAAATGGCTCCCTTTCATTTCAGCCAACCCATTGCCACCAATGCACCCTTGATTCTCACTTTCTGTGCTGATTTTCATCGTTTTGACAAGTATTGTACCGCGTGTAAGGTGGATACCGACGCTTATCACAACCTGCAAGCCTACCAATGGGCGGTAACGGATGCCATTATTGCCGCACAAAATGCTTGTGTGGCTGCGGAATCATTGGGCATTGGTCTTTGTTGGTTAGGGACCATCACCTATAATGTTGCACAATTCATTGAAATAATGCAACTTCCTGAACATGTCATTCCTGTAGCCTGCATCGCCATGGGCTATCCTGACGAAAACCCTGAACTTACCGACAAACTCCCCATGGATGCCATTGTACATCAGGAAACCTATCATGATTATGATTCTCATGATATTGTAGCATTGTTTAAAAATAGGGAAACACATCCTCGCAATATTCAAATTGTCAAGGAAAACAATATGCAGAATTTGGCGGAGGACTATGTCAAGCGCCGTTATAAGAAAGAGGACAACGAATTTTTCTCCCAAGTGCTGAAAGAAACCCTGCAAAAACAAGGATTCAACATTTGATACCACCTGCTATCAGTAATGCATCCACGGCTACCATGGCAGCCATGGCTTCAACAACGGGAAGAACGCGAGGGACAACAGCAATATCGTTGCGGTTATTTCCAGTGTATGTAATTACATTTCCCTCATAATCAATTGTCTGCTGAGGAAATCTCACGGTAGGAATAGGCTTGAAAGCCACTCTGAAGATAATGGGTTGTCCGTTGCTGATACCAGATTGCACACCACCGTCGTGATTGCTTTTAAAAGAAAAATCGGGATTCTGACAGTCGTTGTACTGCGAACCACACATCTTTGCCGCGGCAAAACCCTCTCCTATTTCAAACCCCTTGCATGCAGGGATAGAAAGCATTGCTGCAGCCAAACGTGCATCCAATCCGTCATAATAAGGTTCGCCACAACCGGCAGGCATATTTGCAATTCTGCATTGGACGACAGCGCCGGCGGTGTCGCCCTCTTTTTTTATGGAAGCCACCGACAATGTTTCCGAATCTATCGTAATGTTCCGTTGCCTCAACACTAATTTGGCGACAGCCCCTGCCACCACCCTACATACTGTCTGCCGGGCTGTAAAACGACCACCCTGCTCATTACAAGTATGTCCATACTTCTCTTTCAAAACGTACGAGGCATGCGACGGTTTCAACAGATAATTGGATGATAAATTGGGATCCGCATCAGTATTGTCAATCAAAAAAGCAATAGGCGCCCCCGTACTTTTACCATCATAAATTCCTGACACAAAGCGGACATCATCTTTTTCCTTACGCTGCGTTGATAGAGATGACCCTGATGAACGTCTCTGTAGTTCTTTTTTTATGAAAGCCTCATCTATGCCAATTCCGGCGGGACAACCATCAATAATCCCCCCCACACAGTTTCCATGTGTTTCACCAAAATCTGTTAAACGAAAAAGCGTACCAAAACTATTCATCATTGATTATTTTTTCTTCCTTCGCAGAGCGTTCCACAGGCATGATGAAGATATCCTTTTTTTCCTTGGGACGATAGGTTTTCAACCATCGGAAATTCTTCAACAAGCGATCTTTCTGATCCAACTCTGCATCCGGATAAACTTTACCATCTGTATTATTGTAAAAAGTGATCGTTTTTATCTCATTATCTTCCAATACAATACGCATTTCACTGGCCAAAGCAGAGTTAATACCAATCAATGAGCTATCCTCTTCCTGAATATAATACAAACTTTCCGCATTGCCAATCACATCCACCTTCAACAATTGTTTATCCCGAATCTGCCCCTTAATCAGACTTCCCTTCATCTGGTTAAATTCCGTTTCCTGAAAAATGGATGAAACGATGAAAGCCGAATGCGACAGAACCAAATCCATAGAAGATGAATCAATGATATAGAAAAAAATGGTATCCGATGTCAGTTGGTTCTCTCCTGTCCACACGATAGGATTATAAAACATGGTGATTACAGAATCTGCCACGTGGAAAGTCATGGAATCGCAAGCCCCCTGCAAATCATTTCTAAAAAATTTCACATGGTTATAGGCAAAAAAATCATCAGGATTATTTGTCGTGTCAAACATCATCCATAAAGTATCTGCATGCAAAAACAGAGAGTCTCCCTCATCAATGGCAATCAACACGCTACTATCAGTCACCAACACATAATTGGAGTCAATATACTCTATATAATTGCCCTGTACAATAAAATGATTGACAGAATCAACCATCTGCACGTTGTTCCATGCTTGTCCGTAGCCATTGTCTTTTTCATAATAGAGACTATCTCCACTCAAATTACGCTCTTTATTAAAGAGTTCTGCATTTCCATTAAGCAAGGTGATATTTTCATGCGTATTGTACCATCCACGATCCGTATAAATCTCATTGTCATCAGAAACAAGATGCGTACGCGAGGTAAAATAAGCGATTTCGGTTTGCGTATTATACGATGCACTTTGACAAGTAGCCGTATAAGTATCATTCACCAATTTAACAGAATCGCGCAGATAGGCCATATTTTCATTGGTGTAATAATTGCCCACAATACTGGTAAGCACGTTATCCTCACTCACCATTTTGCCGCCCGTAAGGTAGTACCCGACTTCACCATTGATGTCATACACCAAACTATCGGTGTAAAGTGCGGCCGAATTATCTTTCAATACCACTTGACGCGCAATGGAAACGGTGCGCAAATTCCCATCATATATCAAATATTCCCCATAAAGCGTAACAGAGTCATTGACATGAATGTGCACCAATTTTCCATTATCACAAAAGGCAAACAACTGATTGGTAGCACGATTGTGATTTGCCCTGTCGCAATATCCTACAGTTTCCCCATGTGAAAAACGGACATTTCCGGAATATCGATCCACATCCGGCATTATTGCTTCATCATACTCCAATAAATCTGCTTCAAAATAAATTTTTTTTTGCGCTTGAGCCCATAAGATACCCAAAGACAAAAAGCAGATGAGAGCAATAACTTTTTTCATTATCAGTTCAATATTAATCATTTACACTATCCCGTTCCACCCTTTGTCCATTCACCGTCAGTATTTTATCTTCTTTAAAGGTAATTCGTTTAATTTCATTACCTTGCGCATCATAATAAACTTCATCACCCTCTTTTTTATTGTGAACGTAATGTGTAATTTTATGTTTCATCCCTTGACTATTATAATTTGTCAAAATTCCCGTTCCCTCATCAAAATCGCCTTCTCCCACAAGGAAACCTCTGCCATCGTAATATTCCCAGTGCCCATCCCACAAATCATTTTTAAAATGTCCGATGGTTTGGATAAGGTCGCGCGCATGCCATACCCTATATTCCCCATTTTTCTTTCCTGAAGCATACGTCACACTCTCTACAAGTGCGCCATCTATGTCGAAAAAAGACTGTGTCCCCACTAATGAATCATTCTGATAAGTAGCTTCAGACTCAATATTCCCATTACTGTAAAATGTTCGAAAAGAACCATTTTTCTTGCCGTCTTTCATTTCAATCTCGGAAACACGCATGCCATTGGGCTGATAAAAGGTAGCCAACCCGTTTTCTTTCCCGTTTCTATATTCAATACGGGAACGCAAAATGCCATCGGGATAATACTCTTCCTTCACCTTGGTGCAACCCACCAACAAAAGCAATGCAACTCCAAGAACGATAATTATACAACTTGTTTTACGCATACTACAGGCCATACCAAATTATTCGTTCACCTCTGGCATCCGGGAAGCCTTGTCAATTTGTGCTTGGATTTTTCTCCCACGCCGCCAGTTTCCGAAATCCGCAAAACAGCTATACAAAATTGGGATTAAAACCAAGGTAACCAATGTGGAAACAGAAAGCCCCCACGCCACTGTCATACCAAGAGAATTCCACATTTCAGCACCTTCACCCCTATCAAGGGCTAATGGAATCATTCCCAATACGGTGGTCAGGGTGGTCATCAAAATTGGACGCAGACGGGATTTCCCTGCAGTAGTTACCGCTTTTTTAACCGACATTCCCCGCTCACGGCAAAGAATAGTGTAATCTATCAATACAATACCGTTTTTAACCACAATACCTATCAACATCAGCAGTCCCACTAAAGCCATAATCCCCAGCGGGGTACTGGTGATTGCCAAGCCCAAAAATACGCCAGTAAGTGCAAACGGTATTGAGAACATAATCACAAACGGATAAGTAAAAGACTCAAACTGGGAGGCCATTACAATATATACCAACAATACAATCAGTATCATCAGCGACAGCATATCGCCGAAAGATTCCTGTTGCTTTTCCCATGTTCCACCAATATCATAGCTCATTGATGCTGGAATATCCATTTGGTCAAGCACTGCTTGTGCACCATCCACCACCTCACTTAAAACGCCATCTTTTCCCACCACACAAGACACCTTCACCATACGTTCCCGATTCTTACGTTCAATTGTAGGCGGGGTAAAATGTTCGACAATCTTTCCTAAATCTTTGATTCTCAATCCCGCCCCCGCGCTATTATACACGAGAATATTCTCAATAGCCGAAATATCCTGACGGAATTGCTCTGCATAACGGACTTTGATGTCATACTCATCACCGTCTTCACGGTAATGAGAAGCAATAGATCCATTGAAACGGTTACGCACATACGATGCCGCCGTCGTCAGATTCAATCCGTT
Source organism: Bacteroidales bacterium (assembly GCA_016290715.1). Classification (GTDB taxonomy): domain Bacteria; phylum Bacteroidota; class Bacteroidia; order Bacteroidales; family WCHB1-69; genus UBA1756. The sequence continues at coordinate 2,830 of JAEEUY010000192.1, read as the reverse complement.
TTCTGCCAACTTCTCACGATCAAAATCCACATGAATTTCGGGAACATACTCACTTCTACTAATGTTGACTTCTGAACACCCTTGCACTTTTCGCATTCGTTCTGCCAAGTCAGCGGCAAACTTATCGGTGGTTTCAAAGTCATAACAATACAACTCAATATCCACACTACTTTGTCCGCCCATACCACCATTGCCGACAGAAACCTGATATTTTGCCAATTCCGGATACGAGTTCAAATCGGCACGGATGTTGTCGGCGATTTCCGTAATGGAGCGTTTTCTATCCTCCTTACTTACAAAACGCATATTGAATTTCACAATATGCGAACCTGTTTCCCCCATAATGCCGAAAGTGTTATCCTCATCGGGCTGTCCTACGGAGAAATTACATACCAATAACTCGGGGTAATCCTTTTTCATGTGTTCGGTAAAACCCAAAGCGAATTCCCGTGTAATTTCCATTCGGGTCCCAATAGGCATTTTCACCGTAGCCGACAATCGTCCCTGATCTTGCGCAGGGAAAAATTCCGTAGGAATTATCTTTAATAAAGTCATACTGCCTAAAAATGCGGCTAAAGCGATGACGATGACGATGGCACGGTGATTCACACACCAATTCAACATTTTCTCATACACGCCATCCAACCATGCCAAGAATTTCTCAATTGGATGATAAATAGCACCAAACACTCTGCCACGGGAAGGATTTGTCTTCAACATTATGGAACAAAGCATTGGGGTCAATGACAAAGCTGCTATAGTAGATACTGTACACACAATGGAAACGGTCCACCCCAGTTGCTTAAACAAGATGCCGGCCATTCCTGTCAAGAAGGTCAGCGGAATAAATACAGCCAACAGCACCAAAGTGGTGGCAATAACCGACAACGAGACCTCGCTCGTGGCGAAAACGGCTGCCGACTTCGGTTTTGAACCCCGTTCTATATGGGTAGTGATGTTTTCCAAAACCACAATAGCATCATCAACAACCATACCAATGGCAATACTTAAAGATGATAAAGAAATAATATTCAATGAATTGCCAGTAAGAGCAAGGTATATAAACGCAGCCACCAAAGAAACCGGAATTACAATCGCCACAATAAACGTAGCACGCCACCTTCCTAAGAAGAACAACACAACGAGTACAACCAAAGCTAAAATAATAATGATGGATTTCTCCAAAGAATTGATGGTATTGGTAATATTCTCAGAAGTGTTGGCAATAATGCCCAATTTCACATCCGAAGGCAGCGTTTTCTGGATTTCAGGAAGCATATCCATCACCTTGTTCGAGATTTCAACAGAATTGGCGCCACTCTGTTTTTGCACAATAATCATAGCCCCTCGCACGCCATTGTTATAAACCTCTTGCATCCGCTCCTGCACGGTATCCTTCACCTCTGCCACATCGCTCAAATAGACATTCTTATTATTGTAGCTACCCACAACAATATTTTTCATATCGTAAGCATTCTTGAACTCCCCTTCTACACGCATAGAATAGGTTTCCGACCCGATATCCATGGAACCCAATGGCAAGTTCCTGTTTTCGGCCCCGACAACGGAAGCAATTCCTTCAATCGACAAATTATAGGCTTCCAGTTTGTATGGGTCACAATAAATGGCTATCTCACGCTGAGGTGCCCCAGAAATAGAAACGGTACCGACCCCGCCAATACGGCTCAACGGGGAAGCCACCTTATCATCCAATATCTTGTACAACGCATTGGTGCTTTGATCCGATTGTACTGAAAGCATGATGATTGGAATATCATCCATACTAAACTTAAACAAGAAAGGCGTATTACAAGCATCTGGCAACGCGGAGGTAATCATATCCAACTTATCACGCACATCATTGGTCGCCTCATCAATATCAATCCCATACTCAAATTCAAGATTGACAATCGAGAAATTCTCTTTCGATTGCGAGGTAATATGCTTTAAATCAGCAACACTATTGAGTGTGTTCTCCAACGGTTTTGTAACATTATTCTCTATATCGGAAGCACTTGCTCCTGAATAAACCGTAAATACCATGATGGTGTTCTCTCCCATATCAGGGAAAAGATCTATTGGCAATTTCATCAGACAAAAAACACCAATAATAGCAACGGCAACATACACCAACGCCGTCATAATAGGTTTTCGAACCGAAGATTGATACAGACTCATAGGATGTTATTTAACTTTAATCTTTAAAACCCAAAATATTTTCTGACAAATTTAGCACACAAAAGTTTCTCTTCCCAACAATCGCCCATCATTTCAACTACAAAACTCTTGTTATTAGTACCTTATTGTTAAAAAAAATAATCTGCAAAGATAAACGTTTTTATGAGAAAAAAAATAAAAAATCTTTCAAAAATTAATGTAATTTTGCAAACTAAAATTTTAGTATATAAAATGAGAAAAATACTCACTTTTTCCCTTATCATCATCTGTTGTGTGCTCACTTTATATGCACAAAAATATACGCCTATGCGTGCATATAACCTGTACTATGAACAAAATTTTGTGGCTGCCAAGGAGTGTATTGACCAATGTGTTTTAGATGAGAAATATAAAGCCAAAGCCAATACATGGTTGTATAAAGCCAATATTGATTATCGTGTTGCGAGCGATGAATACTCTCACAAACAACAAGACAGCAGTTACACCATTCTCCATCCCAACACCCCCCAAGAAGCATTCGATGCTTTCAAAATGGCGTTGACTCTCAACAAGAACATTGAAGCTTCCGAAATGATGTCTCCCGAGGAAGCACTACCTCGTCTCTACCCTATCCTCTTTATTCAAGGGGTTAATGAACTTATTGCCAATAATT
>JAEEUY010000019.1 GCA_016290715.1 Bacteroidales bacterium | reverse complement strand
TGTATCATGGACTTAGTATCACAGGAGGAAATCATAATGATATTGAAATCTCTGGAAATGAAATTGATGCTTACGATGATTATGGAATTAGAATAAAGGGGAGCGGAGAGAAACATGTAACTTTGTCGGATAATGAAGTGGAAGCACCTAATGCTGTAGTTTTGACAGATACTTGGAGTTTAGGAAGCACAGTGGATATTGAAAGTGGAACATATATTGGAACAGAATCATGTATAACGGATAATAGTGGCAATACTGAACTTACCATCTCAGGTGGTACTTACAATGAGGAGGTGTCGGGCGAACCGTTGGAGGATGGCTATTATTCTTTCCCGAATGGCACAGAACCAGAAACATATACGGTAGCTGAAGGTTACAGAATTGTTTATCTTGCCAATGGCGGTGTTGGTACAAATGATACAGTTATCATAAAAAAAGAAGTTCCTGAGACAGAGTTTGAAGTGAAAAATTGTACGTTTGAATGGGAAGATCATTCTTTTACCAAATGGAATACCCAAGCGTTGGGAGGAGGAGATGATTATATACCAGAAACATCAAGAACCATAACGGAAAATATTGATTTGTATGCCCAATGGGTAGAATGTTATAAAATTGTTTATCACAGCAACAGCCCTGCTAACACGACCGATGAACAATGCAAACCGTATGGGGGTTCCATTACGTTACTTGGGACAACTGCTTTTGAATGGGACAGACATGTTCTTTCAGGATGGAACACAGCTGCAGATGGCACCGGTACACCCTATACTTTGGAAAGCGAATATACCACTGATGCTGTTCTTGAACTCTATGCAGTTTGGACCCTCAAACCTTGTCCAGCTGCCACCGACTATGACGGTAATACCTATGCAGCGGTAAGAATAGGCTCCCAATTCAATTGCTGGCTTGCTGAAAACTTGCGCTCTACGCATTACAGTGATAGTAGGGAAATCAAAAATGTGCAGGAACATCCGAACAATAGCACTTATGGAAATTTCTATGATTGGTATGCAGTAATGGATACGGTAACCAACACCATTTCCGCTATTGAGGCTGCTGTTTCTGCCAATACTCCTCTTCAGGGCATCTGTCCTACCGGATGGCACGTGCCAACAGAAGCAGAATACAATGATCTGATGAACACTTATGATGCTACCCAGTTGATGGCAGAGGGAGCAGGTTGGGTGCCGGATAATAGTACAAATGAAAGTGGAATGTCATTAGTACCATCCGGATACTATAATTCTGATCTTGACCGTCTGGAACGCATGTATTCTAATGCCTATTTCTGGATTGCCACTCCGCCAACTGCCGTTTATCATGCTTGTCAGTTTGGTGCAGCATGCAGTTCGATGGAAATGGTTCCTGGTAGCCTCAAAATGGGATACAACACCCGTTGCGTAGCAAATGAATAAACGATAAATGAATAATATCCCATATCAAAACGCCTTCACCAACGTGAGGGCGTTTTTTTTGCCATGATAATTATTGTAGGGATGTTTCGGCGTACATGTCGGGACGTTTAATGGTGTACGTGTTGTAGAGACGTTTCATTTCGTACGTGTTGGGCTGGTTCGTGTTGTATGGTTGTCGTAGAGACGTTTCATGAAACGTCTCTACAATCCCCGCGTCATCATATAACCGCATCCCCACATAATCACATAACCGAATCCCCGTTGCATAGCGGACAGTGTTGTTGGGACGTTTCATGAAACGTCTCTACTTTATGAAAACAAGACTTCAAATTCATCAGCGGTTGGAATGAATCTGACATTCGGATAGTATTGTTGCAACCACTTCTTATTGCTTCCTCCGTAGCCGACCGCAGCATTGATTTCGCCCGCAGGAACCTTGATTACACACGCTTTGTGAGGACGGTTGTCCACAAATGGTTGCAATTTTCTACGCCATTTTTCACTCAACACCAGCTCTTTAAACGATACATGAAAAGGGCCGGCTACTAATTCAGTCCCCTCTAATAAGCTTTGGGAAGGGTGTAGTCCTATGCGTAGAATGGATAGATGCGATTTTTCAAAAATATCCATAACCGCAAGGGTTTGGTCAATAGCATCAGCGATAGATAACGGTTGGTATTTGCCTTCCAAATATAACTTTTCTAAGAAAGTGTTTTTGATTACTAAAGTAGGGTAAATCCGTGTGCAGTCAGCTCCCAAATCCACAATTTTTTGAGCGGTTTCGATGGCTCGTTGTTTGGTATCCAGCGGCAAGCCAATCATCATCTGCAAACCCAATTTAAAGTTGTATCTTTTGATGAGGGAGGAAGATTTTTCCACTTCTTGCACGGTATGTCCCCTTCCCGAGAATTGCAGTACTTCGTTATTCAATGATTGTGCCCCCAACTCAATAGTCCTCACACCGTAATGCTTTAGGTTTTCCAATATCTCTCTGTTGATATAGTCGGGGCGGGTAGAAAGTTGGATTTCGTCAATTTCCCCGCGCGTGATATACGGATAAGCGCGCTCCAAATAGAGGTTCTGTTCTTCCATACTCATTCCTGTGAAAGTGCCGCCGAAAAAGGCAATCCTCTTTGTCGCTTCTTTGGGAATCGTTTGCAAGTAAGTCTCTATTGTTTGTGTAACATAATTATAATCAGTTACTTGTGTTTGGTTGGTAATATTGAATTGGTTGCAGTAGATGCAACGGTGCGGACACGCTTTTTCAGGAATAAAAATGGGGATAATGTAGTGTGTTTTCACTTAAAATTGGAAATAGATGAAAGGTTGCAAATCGGCAGTAATAAATTGGTATAAGACAAAGACCGTGGCTACGACAACGATTAGCATAAGCCAAATGGGCATTACTGCAAAATTATAGCGATACCATCTTTTCCATTTATCTGGAAGCCAGTGAATAATCATTCCGATAACGAAAAGAATAAAGGCGGAACGATAGGTGTACAAAATATCGGGGATGAGGTTGATATCCCATTTCCCTCCGATTTGGTTAACCATCATTTGAGCGGTATTCCAAGCGGTTTCGTTGGCGACGGCGGGGTCAAGATTGGATCCCGAACGGAAGAATAATCGGGTAAAGGAAACAAAAACAAAGGTAAGGAAGATACCCCAAGCGCGGTCAATCCAATGGAATGAGGTTTTCTTGAAAATAAGGGAGAAGATATTGTCGATGAAGGTGCCTGCAAAAATAACACCGCTCCAAACCGCCCCGATTACAAGAATGGGGGATGGGAAGAACGATTGTAGAATGAAGAACGTGGCGAAGATGAGGAAAGTGAGTGCAGAACGGGTATATTTTTTCAGGTTTCTCCAAATTTTATAAGCAAGGATTCCTAATCCGTTCAAACCGCCCCAAATCATAAAATTCCAACTTGCTCCGTGCCATAATCCACCCAATAGCATGGTGTTCATCATATTGATTTGGGTGCTGATCTTGAGGCGTGCCTTTTTGCTCGCCAACGAAACGATAAGCAAGACGAGGGCTAATCCACCAAGGATGGCCGCAATAATCATATTTTTGGTTAAGAAGACGATGACTACGGCGATTAAAATGATGCAGGCGTATGTTCCGAAGGTGGCATTGCGGTTGCCGCCGAGGGGAATGTAAAGGTAATCTTTTAGCCATGAGGAAAGAGAAATATGCCAACGTTTCCAGAAGTTGCCCGGATTGGTGGCTTTGTAAGGAGAGTTGAAGTTTTGCGGCAAATAAAACCCCATCAGCATGGCCACACCGATGGCAATGTCGGTGTAGCCTGAAAAATCAGCGTAAACCTGCAGCGAATACAAGAATAAAGCGGATAGATTTTCAAAGGCTGTAAAGAGGTGGGGCGATTCAAAAACACGATCCACAAAGGTAATGGCTAAATAATCGCTCAAAATGATTTTTTTTATCAAGCCATTGAGAATCCAAAAGATAGCAATTCCAAATTGTCTCCGCGATAAAAAGTATTTCTTGTAAAGTTGGGGTACAAATTGATTGGCTCTGATAATGGGTCCTGCCACCAAGCCAGGAAAGAAACTGACATAAAATCCAAAATTCAAGATGTTGGAAATCGGTTCCACCTGCTTTCTATAGACATCAATCAAATAACTGATACTTTGAAAAGTATAAAATGAAATGCCGACAGGAAGCAGAATCTTGCTGGCATCGAAATAGTTTACACCCGCCAGCTCATTGGTCCACCGAGCCAAATAGTTGACGACGATATAGTCGGTATGGAAAAGGGTGTTGTATGAGTCTGTGAAAAAATAGGCATATTTAAAGTAGCAAAGTACAAAAAGATTGAGAAAAACACCAATAAACAGGAGTAATTTCCGATAAAACGGTTTCTCGGTTTTGCCAAATCCTCTTCCAATGAAATATCCATATAATGTTGTGAAAATAAGTATGATAACGAATAAACCAGAGGTTTTGTAGTAAAAGAATAGGCTAACAAAAAACAGATAGGAGTTTCGTAAGAGACACTTGTTTTTGGTTAGCGCAAAGAATGCAAAAACGATGGCGAAAAATGCCCAAAAATAAAATTGGGTAAATAAAAGAGGATACTGTTCATCAAAAGAGAAAATATTGGTAAAAAAGGTAGCAAGATTCGAGAAATTCATGTGGGATGTAAAATCTATAATACTTTATCTTATTGATGATTATGTATAGAATGGACAAAAAAAATGCCGCATTTTTAATGCGGCAAAGATAATAATAAATGGTGATAGTATCTGATTAAAAATGACTATTTTACAATAACTCTTTCTGTCCAACTTTTTTTGTCTGAAATAATTCTCACAAAATAAAGTCCAGCCGTTAAGTTGTAGTTGAGGGTGATGGTTTCGTCGGAAGAATCAAATCGGCGATGATCAAGCAGTGCCCCCTTTGCATCGAATAGTTGGTACGTGAAATTAGAACCGATTGATTTTGTTTGAATCATAAAGGTTCCATCATTAGGATTGGGATATAAAATGAGCGATTGATTTTCGTTGTTTTCAATACCTATAGTAGAGGCAAAGGTAGCAACGATGGTGTGATCTGTAGTAATGTTATAGAAAGTATAGGTATTATTAATCAAATCATTGATAGCATCTACGCCATCTACTTTTACTGTTTGAATAATATAGCCATTATCGGGGGTGATAGTGTAGGTTTTGTTGCTGTTGGGGTTTACGGAGATGGTCCCTCTTGGGGTAATTGAGCCGCCTACTCCATTGACCCAAGAAGTAATGCTGTATGTGTTGGGTGCTGCTGTGTTAAAATGAGCGACTAAATTCCTGTTGCTATTAATAGTAAAAGTATAAGAACTATTGGTGGAAACGGTATTGCCATTTTCGGTCCATTTCAGGAATTCATAGCCATTGTTTGCGTGAGCAACTACAGTAACGCTTAATCCGGCTACGTAGCTTCCATCGCCCGTTATTCTTCCACTATTAGCAGGGGTTACGGAGGCGGTTACGGTATATACATCGGGAGCGGTGGAGCGGAAATGGGCTTCAAAATCCCTATTTCGGTCAATGGTGAAAGTATAGTGGCTGTTGGTAGAAACAACAGTACCATTTTCGGTCCATTCTACAAATTCAAATCCACTGTTTGCAATGGCATTAATGCTGACACTCAAACCGGCCACATAGGTTCCAGCCCCTGTAGTACGACCGCCATTGCTTGGATTTTCAGTGATGGTTACGGTATAGGTATCCGGGGTAACCACATTAAAATTCGCTACAAGGTTTCTATTGGAATTGATAGTGAAAGTGTAAGAATCGGAGGTGGAAACGATGTTCCCGTTTTCAGTCCAATTTACAAATTCAAAATTGTTATTAGGTTCGGCAACAACCGTAACGGATGCTCCGGAAAGGTAAGTCCCCGCACCTCGCAATGTGCCGCCTGTCAGAGGATTGGCAGTGGTGGTAACGGTATAACTTGGCGTGGAGGATATTCTTGTTACGGTGATACACGATGTGTTGTTGTTCAGATTAGGATCGGTGCCGGCATAGGTTACAGTAATACAAACATCAAAAGTGCCAGTAACACCTAAATTGTTGAATTGGGCAGCAGTGATGGTATCAGCATGCCCCCCGCCAAAAATGTAAAAATTGCCAACCGCTAATGAACTTGCAGAGTAGGAGTCAATGACAATACCATTGACAGAAACCTCAAGACCAATGCAATCCTCTGCACCGCTTGCCGCATCGGGACCATTGTTGCTCAATATCGGGGTAAAATAAAGTGACTCATTCTCATTGATTGTGGCATTTGTATAGGCATTCCCATTTGCATCATAAAGAGCGATGGCAAAATCGGATTGTGGCACATAAACACTGCCGTCGGATATATAGTATGCCAATACATATTCCCTACTGTATTCAATAACATACGAGTGTGAATTGTCGGTATATTGTGCACCATAGTTGATGTTTAAGTAATCGGTATTATCATCATCCGTTGAGGTATATAGGTAGTGCCCGCTTGCAACAGAAAAATCAGACCAATAGTCATCCGCATCAATGGCATCGGATTGGTTCTCTTTTGTGAATAAAAACAGGGTGGGACCATTGGCTTCAATCGCAATCCAGAAGGGGGTGTTGCTGTTGATGGTATAAGGAGTGTTTAAATCAACAATATTAACCCCTGCTTCACTTTGCGTATAATTTTGAGTATAAACCAAATTACCGAGACAAGAAGCTATGTCGGTGGTGCCGCCATCGTTAGTTAATTCAGAATTCATATTGCTCCCCTCGTAGATTTTGATGGTGAAGCTATTGTTGTTGTAAGTAGGGTAGTCGGAATGGTAATAGGTGCCGAATTTCACTTTTGTAACCTGATTTCCTGTGGAATAGTTTCCGTAGGTTTCGGGGCGAATGATAATCATTTTCCCTTGATTTACCATATTGAGACTCGTATATTCTTCGTTCCCATACCAGCCCGGGTCAACTCCCGGCACATCAGGAATAGTACCGCCGGCGGCTAAGGTTTGGGCACATTGTACGGAAGCGTATGCATTGATGTAGCCCGCATTGTTGGTGATGGTGTTTGAACCGCTGGTCAGTGGGGTGGCATTGCTGATCAAACAGGCTTTCACTTGGTCGGGGGTAATGTCGGGATAAGCGGAAGCCATAAGACCGACCAATCCGGAAGTAACAGGGCAGGCCATGGAAGTCCCCTGCATCCCATCGTAATATTTTCCGTTTAATGAACTTGTGCCACTCAAACGCCAGTACTGGCAAGTGCAATAGGTTGTACTCAATATATTGGAAGCGTATTGACCGCTGATGATATAAAACCCACCTGGGGCTGCAATGTCGGCACGCCCGGGACCATGTTGTGAAAAGTAGGAAAGTTTGCCGTCAGAATTGGTGGAAGCGACACTGATTACGGATGAGTATCCGGCAGGGTAGAAGATGGGATTCTCACCATCTCCATCGTTGCCTGCAGCAGCAATCAAAATGATGTCATTTTCATAAACTTCCTGCATCAAGGTCTCTTCTGAACTGCTGGATTCGTCAGAACCCCACGACATGCTAATGATTTTAGCGCCATTGTTGGCAGCCCACGCAACTCCATTGTCACAATAGTACATGTATCCATTATTATTGGCTCCGCGAATACCCATCAGGGTACATCCGCCGCCGATAGAGGAGATTCCCTTATTGTTGTTGTTGATAGCGCCAACCAAGCCTGCACAATGGGTGCCATGCGACCAGTCGTAGGAGGGGCATCCATCGTTGTAAATATCACTTTGGCTGCAAGTGTTTGATTGTGAAACAGAAGATGGTGGTGCAGAATTGCCCACAGAGGCAGTTCCATTGGCATAGGAGCACATATTGGAAGAAGAGATGTTCAAATCTTCGTGGGCTCCCCATACGGCATTATCTACGATGGCAATCTTAATGGAAGGGTCTCCTGTTTGCAAGTCCCATGCTTGCGGGGCATTAATAAAATTCAAGTACCACTGGTTGGGGGCGCCATTCAGATAACTTGCGCTGTAATAGGGATCGTTGTAAGTTACTAGTTTTTTGGGAAGAGGGATTTTTTCGGCATATTCCACTTCCGGACGGAGTTCCAATTCCTTGATAAACTCTTCAATTTTTTCCGCTTGATTGAATTCCAAACGAATAATTCTTGCTAATTTTTCTGAATTGAAACAATATAAAGGTCTGGTAATCAACGTAACCTCATATTTGTTGAAGAGATCGGCAAACTTGGGCAGTTGGTCAGCATCAATGCTGGTGTTTTCATTTACTGTAAAGTCAATTTCGTAACTATCAACAAATTTAAAATACAGATGTCCGTCAATGAATTTGGGGTTAATCGTTTGAGCAGAAATACTTAAACAAGCGAGTATGCCAATAAATGCAAATAAAACTTTTTTTAAGTTCATTATTTTATGTTTTTAATTTTTTCTTACGTGTATCATTTCCAATAGCTTATAAAAAGCTATAAGAAGAGGCGGCAAAATTAGCATTTTATTTTCTAATTTTGCCGCCTCTTTTGAAAAAAAATGTTACAAATTTCAGCGATACTTTTTATTGCATAATCAGTTGTTTTTCGGAGTGATATTTGCTCATTTTCAGGAAGAAAAGAGTGTTACATAGCTTCACGTCCGTGGCAATTTTTATATTTCTTCCCGCTTCCGCAAGGGCAGGGGTCATTTCTCCCTATTTTCTTTTCAACGTGGATAGGAGTACCGCCTTTTCCTCCAGGAGCCACTTGTTTGCCAACTTCTTGGCGGCCTGCTTGTAATTTTTTTGCATCTGATTCAGGGAGTTTGGCCTCTTTTACTTCT
>JAEEUY010000018.1 GCA_016290715.1 Bacteroidales bacterium | reverse complement strand
TTTTCCTATCAATCCGGAATATAAGCAGTCTGTTTTGGCTTTGGATTCTCAAATGAAATTGTTGTCGGTTTCCAAATGGATGAATACGATGGTGGTGTATTGTTCTGATTCTTCGGTAGTTGAGAGAATTGAGAGGCTTGCTTTCGTGGATTCGGTTCTGCCTGTGGCTTCTTATAGTTTGAACAGCCGGTCGGAGAGGGTGGACAGGGAAGAGTGGGCTCCGATAGTCAGAAATACATATTCCGTTCTTGAAGATGAAATAGATTATGGAGATGGTTGGGGGCAAATAGCTATTCACAACGGGCATCGGTTGCACGAAGAGGGGTTCCGTGGGGATGGAATGCTCATTGCCGTGTTGGATGGTGGATACTATGGAATAGAATCATGCACTTTCTATCAAACTCTGGTGGATGAAGGAAGAATGTTGGGACGTTACGTATTGGTTCCTGATGTCGCGGAAGAAGTATCTCTTTGGAATGAAGTGCACGGAACGAATGTTACCTCTGTGATGGCTGCCAATGCGAATGGTGAGTTGGTAGGAACAGCTCCTATGGCTTCGTACGCATTGATTCATACCGAATGGGGTGGGTCGGAGCAACTGATTGAGGAGGATTTCTGGGCTAATGGTGCAGAAATTGCTGATAGTATTGGTGCAGATGTGATTAACTCTTCTTTGGGTTATAGCTCTTTTCCCGATTTCCCTGAGGCGAACATTACCTACGAGGAAATAGATGGACGAAATAGCATTGCCTCCCGTTGTGCAACGATTCTTGGTGAAAAGGGAGTGATTGTTTGTATTTCTGCAGGCAATGACGGAAATAAAGACTGGTATTATATTGGTCGTCCTGCTGACGCTTTCGACATTCTGTGTGTGGGCGCTTGCCAAACCGATAGCATTATCGCTGAGTTTTCCTCCCGCGGTTATACTTACGATGGCCGGGTGAAACCCGATATTACTTCAATGGGGGTTTCAACGTACTGTTATTATCCCAACGATTATTTGTACACTTCCAATGGAACAAGCCTTGCATGCCCCGTGGCGGCCGGACTCTCCGCTTGTTTGTGGCAGGCTATGCCCGAATACTCCGCCTCTCAAATAATGCAAATCATTCGCGAGAGCGGTCATCTATATCATAATCCGAATCCTGAATATGGTTATGGGATTCCTGATTTTTACAAGGCTTATGCCGATCATGTGGGGGTTGATTATTACAATCCATTGGAAATCAGCGCATATCCTAATCCCGCTACAGAAAAATTGCAACTAACCAATCCAGAAAGGAATATTCGGTATGTGCGTATCTACAACACTTCTGGACAACTCGTTTTACAACAGCCTGCTCCTGCCAATGCAATGATTGAAATTTCCGTAAACAATTTGCCGAAAGGGTTTTACGTTGGTTTGGCTACCACCACAAACCAGCAAAATGCATCTTTCAAATTTGTGAAGAATTAGTATATATTATTGCTTATTGCAAAATTTCTGCCAAAATAGGCACCGAATCAATGTGATTTATTTGCTCATTATGCATCTGAAAATAGGTGATTAGCCCATAAAGAAGTTCATTTCTTACTGCTTTGGGTGGAAAATGAGTTTTAATTTCATCTTGCATCAGTTCAAAAAGATATTGAGAGGCTGGTTTTGATAAAAAATAAGGGGATTCATAATAATCAGGAACAAAAGAAGCCTCTTCAATAGAAAAAAAACAATGTTTTTCTGTGTAATTTTTTGCAGGGAAAAAGCCTAAAAGTTGCGACAAATGCAACATGAAACGCAAATGAATATCTGTTAATGCAACTTGTTCGCAATCCAATTCCAATAACGATTTTTTTACAAAATCATAGAGTATTTCATCGGTTTTATAATCACTTAATAATTTGTAAATAAGTTCGTTGTAGAAAATTGATAAGGTTCTTCTCACCATGTCGAAGGGTACATATTGGTAAGTATAATGGGAAGAAATTTCTTTCCAATATTTGATGTTGCTGTTTTTATCCTCGAAGGTGATATCTATCATAGACAGATTTTCTAACAAGGCCAATTGCATTTTATTTTTTTTAGAAAAAGCACCTTTCAGCATGAAACTTTGCACCCCACAAGAACGAGTGAATATTTTTACAATAATGCTCGATTCTGAATATTTTACTTTGTGTAGGACGATGCCTTGGGTTGAAATGTGCATTTTTTCCAATTAATTGTGCAAAAATACGACAAAAAGAGGAAAAGAATAATAAAAAAGCGCTTCGGTCGTTAATTTGCATAATATTTCCATTATGATTCCTCAAAAAGAGATAAAGATTGAAGCATACGATTACGAGTTGCCGGAAGAGAGAATTGCCTTTTTCCCGAAAGCGCAACGAGATACTTCAAAACTACTTGTGTATCACCGAGATAATAAAGAAATAGAAGATAGCACTTTTGCCCAATTACCCTCTTACTTGGATGCCAATACCATGTTGGTTTTTAATGATTCGAAGG
>JAEEUY010000191.1 GCA_016290715.1 Bacteroidales bacterium | reverse complement strand
TTTACTTTTAGAGAGTATCTGAATGACTTTGCAAGTGCTGAAACAAAGAAGAAAGGAATCGCTTTGATAGATAAAATGGTAGAAGAAGTGGATAATGAGACGTTAAAGAAAACTATTAAAGAGAATTTGTCAAAAATTGATGCCGGAGAACGAGATATTTATTTGTAAAGATTTTTTTCCTCTAAATAGTTACATGTTGGAATGGATATGACTCCCTATAGGGTTATATCCATTTTTTTCATCACAGCTTTGATGTATATTAACAGGTACAAAACTTTGGGCGGACAGCAATAGTTATTGTTCAACAATCTTAACTGAAGGAACGTTGAGCAGCAATGGTACCCACGTTTTCAATTCTGTAATAATACTTTCATCGCGTTTCCCGTTGTCCCATTTGATATATAAAGTGGGAATTTTTGTAGTGGTGTTGTTTTTGGGTTGGTAATAGTTGATTTCTGAAATAGAGATGGAGGAAATGGCATATTTATACTTATTTCCGATGATTGCTGTCTGTTCTTGGTACTTGTCTTGTTGCATCTTAAGTGTGTCAATCTGGTTGTTTAGCTGTGCAATTTGATGCTCTTTTTCCTGCAACTCACTGCTTTTATTGGCAATCATTTCTTCTAAAACACTGGTTTGCATATTTACATCAACCACCTGAGACGTTTGTTTGATGGTTAATTGTGTTTTGGATAATCCAAAATCTGTTACCATAATTTTGCGAAGAGTATCAATTTCTGTAGCAGATAGTTGCTTTCCTACCAAAAAGAGATTCAAGGAAGATTTGTTCCGATTATACTCTTTTTTATAATTTATGAGCTGTGTGTCTTTCAAAATATCATTTTTTTGTATTTCTGTTATGTATTTGATAACCTGATTATTGAAAGAACTTTCTTTGACAACATTGATGGCAAAAAAGAAACTGGGAATCATAACGAGAATAGAAAAAATGATAATGGTCCGTTTAACAATCCGCTCTCTTCCAGGGTAAACAAAGGTTGAGGCTGGGAATTTCAGGTATTTTGTGAGTAAGAAGGTGGCGCAAGCAATAAAGACGGAATTGATAAAGAAAAGATAGAAAGCACCGAAAAAGTACTTGAATTGCAAAGTGGCTATGCCGAACCCGGCAGTGCACAAAGGAGGCATCAAAGCAGTGGCAATGGCCACTCCGGAAATGATGGTAAAAGGCTGGTCTTTACGTGAAGTGGCAATAAATCCTGCACAACCGCCGAAAAATGCAATCAGTACATCGAAAATAGTGGGCCTTGTTCTGGCTAATAACTCTGATTGAGCATCACTTAAGGGAGAAACAATAAAATATAGGGTAGAAGCTAATAAACTGATTATTACCATAATAGCTAAGTTGCGAAGCGATTTTCGCAACAAATCATCATTAAATGTGCCTACGGCGAACCCAATTCCATTGATAGGGCCCATTAATGGTGAGATTAACATGGCCCCAATAATTACTGCTGTGGAATTTACATTTAATCCGATAGAGGCCAAAATGGTCGCGCAAAAGAGAATCCATATATTAACTCCTTTAAATTCAATGGATTTGCTAATATTGGATTCGGTGGTTTCATAGTCCGTATCCTCGTTTATAAGGATAATTTTTTTGATGTATTTCCAAGAAACCCACTTCTCTTTTGGGGTAGAGGTCTCTTTGTTTTGTCCCATTGAATTGTCCATATTTTTGCGAAAAATGATGGGACAAAAATACGGATTTTATAATTATAAAACCCGTATTTTTTATTGGAAATGAGGTCAACTTTTTATGGATTAATTAGATAATCCCCTTTTAGACATTCTTTGCGTTCCTCTGTCTCAAATTTTTCAATCTTAGAATTTCAAAGTGATTCCACCCATGAAATTGATGCCTGCTTGTGGAAAATAACCATCCATTCTGTATTCTGCGTTGCCCAAGTAGTAACGGTAGAGCCATGCATTGCTTTCATATTGTGCATGGAAGATATTGTTGATTTGGAAATAAAGCCCGATTTCCGGAATAGGTTTGGTATGGATGGTGTAGCTGAGTTGTAAATTGTTGACACAATAAGGGTCAATAGAGTATTCTTTGCGACTTGAATTGTCAATGTATTGACGACTGACGAATTTGGTAACCCATGAAATGTTGAAGTTTTTGACAGGGGTGAAAATAAATTCATTATTGGCAACAATATTGGGGGAGAAGGAGATATTGGTAGTTCCAATGAAATATTGACGTTGTTCCCCGCTATCCCAATCATCAATGAATTCGGTGTAATTCAATATTTTATTGAGAGAGAATGTCCCGTTAATTTTCCAAGTAAACCATTTGAGAGGTTTGTATTGGGAGATGATTTCTATGCCTGTTCGGAAACTTTGGTCGGCGTTGGTCATGATAGGAGCGCCTACGCTATTGATTTCGCCGGTAAGTACCAATTGGTCCACATAGTACATAAAATAGGCTGTGGTTGCAAGTTGGTATTTTTTCCCGTGAAGGAGGTACCCGGCTTCAAAATCGTAAAGAGTTTCAGGATTGGGACGATGTTCAATGTCTGTATCTATTAAATCAGAACGAGTAGGTTCGCGGTTGGCGACGGAGAAAGTGAAATAGATTTCATGTAGAAGATCGCTTCCATTTTTTGACCATTGATGGTTGAATCCCAATTTGGGATTGATGAAGTTCCATAAGAAATGGTTGGTGATATCAATCCTGCTTTCGTTGTTGCCTCCCACATAGTAGCTGATACCACGGTATTGCAAGTCGGCGTAGAGGGTGGAAAAAGAGCTGTTTTTCTCTGTTTTTTTGTCGAAATTGACAATAAACTTCCCATAAATATTGTATTGGCGTTTGTCGCCGGTGCCGAAAAACCAGTGAGCCCCTTTGTCAATATTGCTGTTGTGTTCCAGCCATTCCATGGTACCGTAGGTGTCGCCTTGGTATCTGTTGATGGCACCTCCGATAACCCATGTGTATTTGTTTTTAATGGTGTGTTCAAAATTGAAGATACCCCCATAGAAATAGTTGTCCATACATTTTCGTGTGATGGCATCGGCGGGTAAGGTGTAGGGGGTAACGAGTCCGTAATCGGCGTAGAAAATATTGTCCTGATACTCTTCATAATAGCCTATGCCTCGGGTAAGGTGCAAAGCGGCGTGTAAGCGGATATTATGTATTTGATTAATTGCTCGTTGAAAATTGTAATGAAGTTGGGAATGGGTTTGTTGGTAGTTATCAGTCTGGTTATCATAGTGATAAAGATTACTATCGGCATCGTAATATAACCCACAACTATTATAGGTGCGATTGGTTTTTAGAAGCTCGGATGGTACTCCATTCCAAGCGAGTCCGGTTTTTTCATTTCCATAGAGCAAGTTAAATTGGAGTGTTCCGTATTCTTTATTCTTTTTTTCGTTTAGGATACGGTAATTAGCGACGAAGAAGGCAGAGTGTAGTTTCGCTTTGGAATTGTCTATATATCCGCGACTCAATACATTGGAGTAGCCTACATTGGCAGAAAAGCGATTTTTGATCAACCCTGTTCCGGCATCCACAGCGTTACGGAAAGTATAAAACGAACCGGCAGAACTGCTGATTTGTACAAAAGGAGTAGCCGATGGGGTAAGGGTTTTGAAATTCATCGTTGCGCCGAAAGCAGAAGCACCATTGTTGGAAGTGCCTGCGCCGCGTTGAACTTCCAAATTTTGCACATGGCTGCCAAAATCGGGAAGATTCACAAACCAAGAACCTTGAGATTCTGCATCGTTGAGGGCTATTCCGTTGATAGTTACATTGATACGTGTTTGATCAATACCGCGGATACGCATATAGCTGTATCCC
>JAEEUY010000190.1 GCA_016290715.1 Bacteroidales bacterium | reverse complement strand
TAGCTGTAGGCGTTGTTCACCGTGTAGAGCGAAAGCAGTTCGGCAATGGTCATGTTCGCCTCCTTGTCGAGTGTGAGGGCGGGAGGGATGTCCTCCTCTTTGTGACAGGAAAACAATACAAATGTGATTATGATAATGGGGAAAAGAATGCAGGATTGTTTCATCGCATGACTTTTAAAGATTGGAACTGCAAAAATAACACAATTTTCGCAATCTCAACCCCATCCGAAAGCATTTGAATTCTGTGGGCAGGCTGTAAAAGGCAATGGTTACAAATCGTCCATGGCGGCGTTGCGCACCTTCTCGGAGTTGGCCTTGTCGTGGTAGGCAAGGCGGACCATGGCGGTATTGTATTCCGTACCAGACATAATAGTTAACTCAATATCACCCAATTCGGTGGTGAAAGTGGTGTACCACACATATTCGCCATCTTTCAGTGCGTGCATTACGAAGTAATTGTCATAATCTCCAATATGGCCAGTAAACTTCTCCTGCGAATCCGATGGAGTGCCATACTTTTCGGTGAGCATAGCTTTGAGGTGTTCGTAATCCGCTAACACTGCCGACCAAGTGTCCTTGTTGGGGAAGAGGACGGCGATACGGCTGACCACATCGAGGTTCTTCAGGGTGGATACACCGACCGTACAGCCTTTGTAGCATTTTGATTAATCCAATGATTCGGGTTCTTCTTCGTCCGTACTTTCAGTGACAGAGGCATCAAAAGCAAGAAACACTTCCAAAAATGCAGTTTCACGATAAAAATGGTTGGGGTCATCGGTCAGTTTGTCCTCCATAAAGTGGAATCCCCAGTTGGCGTATTCCTCCATCGTTTGCATCAGCATATCGACTGCTTTGCGAGTCGTTATTTCTCCTTTTTCTAATGCAATGAAATCAATGTCTGTTCTTGCTATAAGTGCGATAAAAATATATTCGCGAAGTTTCGGATAGGCTTTTCGTCCTTTTACGGAATCAAGATTTCCCCAATATTGTATAGGTTGACCAAATATCTTACGTTTTTGTGTATCATCAATTAGTGGTCGTTTTTCATTGAAATATAAACCGATAAAAAATGCGATAATAAATATTTCATAACCACCGCCAAATACTTTACCTCTGTCTTCTCGTAAAGAGGTTGCCCCGCGACCATAATCACAGAAATTTTTAATGATACTATCTTCGTATCTTTTTTCCCATTGAGGATTTCGTGTTGCCCACAAATCATATAGTTTTTCTGCTGCCATAATTTTTTACCTTATTTGTTTAACAACTGTTTGAATGGTTGACAGGTCTTTGTCATTAAAAGGTTCCACTTTTTCGATTCGATAAACAGAACAAGATAGTTTGTTAATTGTATCATAATCCAATGTTTTCTGCCCTGTAGCCTTATCAATATTTAGTAAATCCTTTGTAACAATAATACATTGCTTATCAATTGTATCAATTACATTGTAGAATGTATCTTCCTTGAATCCACCAAATGATGATGTAGGTGCATCAAAAATTAACGGATAATCTTGTTCCCGTTTCAAAGTTGTAATTTGTGAAATTGCAAATAGAACTGACATATACATTGTTGTTTTCAATGCTCCATTAGGATTTTCAATGCGAGAACCATTATCGCTATAAAGTTCAATTCGTGCGGAATTGTTGATTGTTTTGCGGATTCTTATTATTCCGTAGAAATCATTCTTGTTAAGTTTCTGTAAATACTTGTTGGCTTCCGCTTCAAGCATTTGCAGGAAATTATTAATATTTTGTTCCTTGGCGTTTGAGAATGCTTTAGTTATTTTTTCAAATGCTGCATGAACGCGTTGATATACCTGTGTCATTGAACTTGTAGGTTCAAGTTTAGATAGTTGTTCCTGTATTTCATTTTTAGCATTCTCTTTGAATTTCAGAGTGGTTTCCAATACAGATACACGACTTTCTGCACGACTTTTAGCATCAAAGAACCCTCTCAAATCAGAGATGCTTTTATCAAGAAGTTCTGCGCTTAGCCCTGACTGCATTAGCAAATCGTTTTGCTCTGTTTTTAATTCTTGCAATTGCTTATCAACTTCTGCCAATTCGCTTTTTCTTTTACTAACGAAATCCAATT
>JAEEUY010000189.1 GCA_016290715.1 Bacteroidales bacterium | reverse complement strand
CGGCACGGGGATCTTCGGGCGCACGTTTTTTAAATTCCTGATAGTATTTCAATGCACTATTATAATCATTTTCACTAACATAGATATTGCCTAGGTGATATAATAATAAAGGATTATCTTTTTGGTAGTTCTTTTTGTATAACGTTTCATATTGTTTTTTTGCATGTTTTACATCCCCTGTAATACGATAACATTCTGCAATTTGATAAGAAACGCGGCGTTCTTCAACCTTATTTTTGCGAATTTTTTTAATATTTTTTTTGTAAAGTTCCAATGCCTTTTCATATTTAAAAGTCCTGAAAGCGTTGTCAGCATCTTTCATAACTTGGGCATTAGCGATGTAACATGTTAAAAACAAAAACGTTATGAATAACGTAAAGGTTTTAGAAACTCTCATTTTTTTCCTTTTTTTTATGCTAAAAAATTAGGTTGCTAAAATAAGAAATTTTTTCAATATTTAGCAACCTAAGAAAAGATTTATAAATTTATCTATTTGGATAGCTCAATTTTAGCGACGTTTGTTTTCTTTTTTGATTTGCTTAATAAATCAAATGCAAGAGGAGTGGCGATATAGATACCTGAATAAGTACCAATGAGGATACCGGCACCCATTGCAAAGATGAAACCTCTGATGACTTCACCACCAAAGATGAAGATCACTAAGAGTACAAGGATGGTGGTTCCGCAGGTGTTCAAGGTACGACCCAAAGTGCTGTTGACAGCCGCATTGAACAAACCGTATTTTTCTGCTTTTGGCGTGTTGGTGAGGTTCTCACGAATACGGTCGTAAATGATTACCACGTTGTTGATAGAGTATCCGATTACGGTCAGGATAGCTGCAATAAATGACTGGTCAACCTCCATGGAGAACGGGCATACCTTATAGAACAAGGAGAATAAGCCGATTGTTAAGATAGTATCGTGCATCAAAGTAAGTACACCACCCAAGCCGAATTGCCAATTTTTGAACCGGATGGCAATGTAGATGAAGATCAATATCAATGCAATGACTACGGCCCAAATGGTTTTGGCTAACAGTTCTTTCGCAATGGTAGCTTGTACTTTCTGATAACTTTGAATACCCGCTTCGTTGACAACAGGTTCGGTGAAGTCTTTATAAGAAACTTCTTTTTTGTAGAATGGTTTTAAAGATTTGTATAATTTATCATAGCACTCTTTTTCTGCAGCATCAGAATTATCATCTACTTTATAGTTAACCGTAATTCTTAATTGGTTGTTGGCACCGAAGGTTTTTACTTGTGGATTGCCACCAAAGTTAGCTGCAACCGCTTCGCCGGCGGCAGAAGCATCCACATCCTGGTCAAACAAAACAACGTAGTTACGACCGCCCGTAAAGTCAATACCCGGATTCAAGCCTAAAGTGCAGAATGAAATAATCATGACTACAATCAAAGCACCGGACAAAGAGTAGAATACTTTCTTGGTAGATAAGAAATCATAATGTGCATTAGCGAAAGTATTGAGGGTGAATCTGTTACCAAATTTAATTTCTTTACCTTTAGCCAAACGGTTTTCAAATACCAAACGAGAGATGAAGATGGCGGTAAAGAGGGAAGAAAGAATACCGATAATCAAGGTTGTGGCGAAACCTTGTACAGGGCCGGAACCAAGAATATAAAGTACGATACCTGTGATTAAAGTGGTAACGTTACCATCGATAATGGCAGAGTAAGCGTTCTTGTAACCTTCTTCTACGGCGAGGCGGATGCCCTTCCCGTTACGAATCTCTTCACGGATACGTTCGTAAATAAGCACGTTGGCATCGACGGCCATACCTAAGGTTAAAACAATACCTGCGATACCCGGCAAGGTTAAAACAGCGCCGAGAGAAGCCAGCACGCCGACAATGAAAAATACATTGCAAAGCAATGCCAAGTCGGCTACCAGACCAGCACGGTTGTAGTATAATGCCATATAAATGAGTACCAATAAGAAAGCAATCAGGAAGGAGAACAATCCTGAATTAACAGATTTTTGTCCCAAAGTAGGTCCTACAACTTCGGAAGCGACAATGTCCAAACCCACTTCCAAGTTACCGGAATTCAATACTGTTGCCAAGTCTTTTGCTTCATCTACCGAGAAGTTGCCGGAAATTTGAGATTCCCCGTTAGCAATCTCGCTTTGGATGGTAGGATAGGAGTAAACAATCTGGTCAAGCACAATGGCAATGTTGGTAGGAATATTGGTTTCGTTGCGTTTTTTGATTGCGTCGGCAGTGATTCGTTGCCACTCTTTTGCAGCCGCATCTTCCATTGACATGGAGACAATGACGCGGTTGTGTTCATCCACATTCTGACGGGCGTTACGTACAATACGCTGACCATTAATGGTTTTCCCGTTTAATACAGCCCCAATATTTTCAGAAGCTTTTTTCAAAGGAATCAAAGGATAGGCATTGTTTTTGTTTTTGTCGGAGATGCCCCAGTAGAAAACCACGTCGTCAGCTTCAAAGTTCTCGGTGATTGCAGGGAGGACTTTGCCGATGACGGCGGTATCTGCTTCTGTGAAATAGCCGATGGCCAATCCGTCAGCGCCGACGGCTTTGCTCATAATATCGCTTAATAGAGCGGAATCGGCAGCGGTAGCTGCATTTTTAGCCGCACTTTTGGCAGCGTTGTTGAACAAAGCAGCAGTGACATTTTGATTGCCTTGGTAGTTGGTGTAAACTTCCCAGAATTCAAGCATAGCGGTGCTTTTCAACAAATCTTCCACACGCTCTTTTTCCTTGATGCCAGGCAATTCAACCAGAATACGGCCACCCTGCAATTTCTCAAGGTTTGGTTGTGCTACACCAAAACGGTCGATACGCGTACGGAGAATTCTAAAGGTCTGATCCAGAATTTCATCACGTTGTTCTTTCAAATAGGTGATCACTTCTTCGTCTTTGGCAGTGTTTTTGCCCATTTTGTCGCTAAAGAAGAGGACCAAGGAGCTGTTGTTTTTGTTTTGAGCAGCTTTTTCAGTAGTAAAGGCTTTGGCAAAAATGTCAATAAAGTCTTCACCCGTATTCCCTTTGCCATAAACAGCCATTGCATTGTCAAAAGTGGCTTTGAATAAAGTATCGGTAGGATCGCTTGCTAAATTTTTCACTACATCGGGAGTGGCGATTGCCAAAGTGGCGTTCATACCCCCTTTTAAGTCCAGACCCAAGTTTAATTCCTTATACTTACACTCTTTGTAAGTGAAGCCTAAAAAGATGGTGGAATCTTTCATCTTGTTTATGTAGTCACGTTCTCTGACCGTAATAGCAGAATCCACCAGACGGTTTTTCCACATTTCGTCATTGCCTGCTACGGCACTGGCGTTCTTTTGAATTTCTGTAACAACTTGTGGGTCGTTCGCAAATTCTTTTGCCGCTTTCTCAACTTTCCACGTTACGAAAGAAAATGACAAGCAATACAAGCAGGTGAGTGCAATTAGTATTGTGAAAAATAAAACTAAACCTTTGTTTCGCATACTTTAATTGTTTGATTATTAAATATTTATATTTGTTTTATTCGTTTTTTTTGAGCCTGCAAATATACAAAAAAAATTAAAAGAACAATAGCTTGAAAATCTTTATAAAAAATAGCGTGCAAGGAGCTTTTTTTTACCAATTAAATATATTGTATGAAAGAAAAAATCGTACTTTTGCGCCTTGATTTTGGGAAACTTTATTTATTCATTAAAACATATTAGTATTATGACTGAAAAAATTGAAACTTTAAGAGACAATGCGGCTTTTCGATGGATAGCATTGTTGTTATTGGCCTTGGCCATGTTCTGTTCTTACATCTTTATGGACATTCTTTCTCCAATTAAGGATTTGATGCAGTCAACAAGAGGGTGGGATTCCTCCGCTTTCGGTACCATGCAGGGAGCTGAAACTTTTCTGAATGTGTTCATCTTCTTCCTCATTTTTGCGGGTAT
>JAEEUY010000188.1 GCA_016290715.1 Bacteroidales bacterium | reverse complement strand
TTTCGGGATATATGATTTTACGGCTTTCCCCGCTAAAACAACGATACAATGAAGCGGTCGTTTGTGTGGCGGCAATCATCAGTGGACTTTTTTGTCCTCCGATTCGCACATCCAATACCGGAATACCAAGCAACTCTTTTTTTATCTCTGTTGTCAACGCTTCAGGATACCCATGCTCATCGGTATAGTGCACAACTATTTCATCCACGTATGGGCGATACGGTTCCATAATATCATCGGCCAGACAATAGGCATTGTAGCGGTTATGATGATGTATGCCCAACGTTGGCAACAGCCCTGATGAGACCAATGCACGAGCGATAATCGCCCGTAAAATAGCATAGCCGTAGTTCAACATATTGTTTGGGGCAATGCCCTCACGTTCGCGCGTAAAATCCTCTATTGTCGGGAAAAGATTCTTCCAATAAAAAACCGCCGCCCGTCCTTCCAGATTGTCAGGATCCCCACTTCGCACATCATTCTCCCATTTCAACATATTCGCAGTTGGTATATTTCTGTATGTTCGCAGCACTGCAGCCTGATTATGTATTTTCTGCTGGATGGTTTGCTGCCACAGTTGCTTCTTTAGCGGAAGTGAAGCATCTAATTGATGTCTGAAGCGTTCGTTTTGTATGGTATTTCCCGAAAGCGGAAGGTGCAAGCCAACAGGCAAATGGCTCTTGTCGCAAGTAACTACAGCACAATTATTATCCAACAATACCTCCAACAGCCCTTGGGTAACCGTAATCTGCCTATTGTCCAATACCACCACACCAATATCTTCTATAGGAATGGTATGTATGGCACTCTCTTTAAAAGAATCTGGTAAAGTATCATTATTCTCCACTTGGGGAAGTTTGACGACCAGTTGGTCGTTTTTCATGGAAAGATAAGCTGGATTGCTAAAACAGAGAGTACGTTTAATCATGGGATTATTCTTCTATTGACAAATTATCATGCTTAGGTAAAAAATTTTTCGGTGTGGAGACACGCCGTCCCAATTCCTTTTCTGTCGCCTCACGTGCCTTGCCAGCCACGCTACCGCCGCGTTTAGCGATTTTTTTGCTTTTTGTAAAAGTGTCCGGCTGTTCTTTTTCTGAAATTTCTGTTGTAACACGTTCCCCCAGCATGGTGAAAATCAGTTCAAGGTCGTCCATGTGGTCACGCAGGTTCTGGGTTTTCTTAGTAAGGCCTTTGTATTCCTTGTATTCGGCGGGAGTCATGCCGAAGGTTGCTTTGCTTATTTCGGCGGTAAGTATGGCGAAGTCTCGTTCTTCGGTGATACCCCGTTTTTTCCATTCGTCTGTCAAATTCTGGCGGATAGCGATACCGCGCAAGCGTTTGTCAATCCAGTCTTTGGGGTAGCCTTTCTTTTCGTAAAGTTCTTTCATGCGTTCCTGTGCCAATTCCGGATTCTCGATTTCGAGCATCCTTTCGTAACCAACGGTGGCCAGCCACTGTTTGAAAGGCTCAGCCTTGGGCGACGGGATGGATTGGATGATACGGAACAGCCCTTTTACATTGGCGCAGTCGGTTGAGTATTGTTTGCCATCAGAACTGGGCATTTTCAGTTGTACCCAAAATGGGTACAACTCATATTCTTTCAAGTCTCGGTCTTTCATTTTTCGCCAGTATTGGCGTGGATTAGGAGAGTCTGTCAACGCCTCCACAACGTCAACGACCGAGAAATACCATTGTTCTTCTTCATCGTTCCAGATGGAACGGATTTTCTTGTCTTGAAATAGTTTGATGTTGCTCATAGTTATAGAGAGTTTAGATGTTATTAATACTCACCAACAGAGACAATCTGCCCAATGTGGTTCACGCGCACTTTTACGATAAAAGGGACAAAGCCTAAAGATTTATGTTGTTGATACGTGATTCCCTTCAATTTAGACGTTACTGTTGTTTCTAAATGATGTCTAAAGACATAATCTCGAACTGCATTATTTCCATACATGACTTTTGATATGGACTGTACCCTAAATAAATTCGGACTAATTGTGGCATAGTTATCAGGATTCTTGTACCATTCTTCGTCATAATCCAACGGATTAAAAATCACATTACCATCTTTGTCATATCGAGGGAAAACAAAATATTCGTTCTGTTTCATTGTGAACAGAAACTTCCATCCTTCTTCCTGCCTATAGGTTTTGTCAATTATTGGCAAATGTTGTATAGCGCGCCAAGTTGCTTCATAGAAAGATACAATATTCTCATCAAGTTCGTATTGAATGTTACCATTTACATCAAGAAGAGGCTCTTTGTTTTTGTCTAACTTCGGCTTGCGGTATATTGCAACATGATGGTTGTTGCCAGTACTAACAAAATCAACTGGTTGTAGATTGCCATTTTTGTCAAGAATTATATTGCCATCTTTGTCTCGCTTGTCGTGTAAGGCTTCGGCATTGCTGATGCCTGTAATTGTTACGCGCTTGATGGCAATGCCTTTCTCCTTGTTAAGCCAAATCGGGTTTTCTTCCAAATTTGAGAAGGCTTTCTGTGCATCAAAATTATATTCCTCAAATCTTTTTTGCAGAATTGATTTTATTTTGGTGTCTATGATTTTATCCAATGCTTTGAGAACACCATCCTTGTCAAGTTTTTTACTTCCCGATTTTCCAAAATTATCATAAGACACCTCTTTCCGAATGGTGTAAATCTGTTCAAACGAAACCGTTTTCACCTTTTCTGGAACTTTTTCAGTATGTTGCGCATTGAGCCAAATCGGATTCTTGTCCAATGCGTTTTTGCCAGTAAAGGCTTTTTTGGCATCATTACCGAATTGGTTCAACCGCGACAAAAGAGCTTCTCGGAAGCATTTACTTGCCACTGTCTGAATCTTCTCCACATTAAACGATGCGTTTACTTTTTCCTCTTTTGTATCATATCGCTTGCTGCTGCCGTAAATTGTCTCCAAATGTAGTTGTCCTCGTGGAGTTAACTGAACTTTCTTGTTCTCGCCCGACTTCTTTTTAGAAACATTTATATTCCGCGTAACCACCTTGTTTTTCGCCTTGATTGAAATCAAGGTGTTTTCCAACTGTCGTTTGGCTTCAGAGCGAAATTCATCTAATGGCATAGGCGATTTGAAACGCAGTTTATCTTTAGAGTCTCTATACAATTCTTTCTTTTCAATGCCATAAACGGCCGAGGTCCGTTTTTCTTTATCCAAATCAGCAAGTTCCACCATATCCAAATCAAAATATTCGTCAATACTTTTTTGCACACGGGCATTGAGGTTGTTCAAATATTGGATATAACTTCTTTTCGTGAAAGCGATGGTCAATGCATCCATGGCGTGATGGCGATGGTCGTTGCGCTTGGTCCAATCCTTTATCCGTCGGATGTGCTGTCCATCCCGCCCCTCAATTATTTCGGTCATTCCTAATTGGTTATACTTATCCCAATTAAGTTCCTGCATCACATTCACTAGTTCCCAATCCTCGCGCAAGCGGTCGGTGATGCTGCCTGTTGTTGGCACAACAAAACGAACCATTTCTTCTAACATCTCACGTGATTTTTTTGCAATATATTGGGAATCACATAAATCTCTATTGATGAAACCGCTTGGAATATCGGACTCTTTCATCAGCAGTTTGTCTCGCTTAGTTTTAGAAATCACTTTGTCATTGAACATTCTTTCCACTCTGTTCACATAGTCTTGTATGGCTGTATCGCCATATTTTTCGGCAATAAAATCGTATGCGGTAGCATTGCTTTTCTTCAAATTCACTTGACGAGCTTCAATGGTTTTGTTTGAAAAAGAATCATCGAACAATTTGGCTTGAGGGATAATATGTTCAATGTCAAACTCTTTGCTAAACAATTTCTCTTTCCGTATGTAAGTGTTGGAATACAGTGTTTTGTATCCATTGTCTTTCAATTCCAAATAGAGTTTATAGCGAATAATATCGTTGCGACTCACATGTTCCAAATAAAACGGTTCTCCTTGCAACTTCTTCACATATTCCTCATGAAGTCTTGTTGTCTCATTGATGGATTTTGTCATCTCATCCCGCTCTTTTGCAGATTTTTTCAGTTCTCGTGCTAATTCGATTCTGATTTCATCTGGTTTTCCATATTCTGATACAATGCCATTGACCACATTCACCATCTGGTTCAGAATCTTCTCCACTACGGGATTCCGCAAGCTATTACGAGGCAACGGTTCCAGCTTGTCTTTCAAAACTTTATTGGCAATTTCCTTCTTGGTAAGAGAATTTTTCGAATGCCTATATCCCGCGTATTCGCATGCCACACTATAGTCCAGTCCATCTTTCAAGTGAGGTAAAATCTTTCTTATGGCTTTTGTACTCAAACTGCCGTAATCACCAGCATCGCGAAACACAACATTTGCAAGTGTTGTAGCAGACTCCTTGTCAAAACCATATTCTGTTTCTATCTTTTCAATCAATTTCTCATTGCCAAGATTGGAATTGTCTCCCTCAAAAGAGTAGAGAAGGTGCCAGAATTTATACATCGGTTGCCGTTCCATCGCCTGTCCTTCCAACGATGAGTTGAACCGAAGAATTCCCGTATCAAATCCAAGTCCATCAAATATTTCTGATACAGTTTCAATGGCTTTTC
>JAEEUY010000187.1 GCA_016290715.1 Bacteroidales bacterium | reverse complement strand
CAACAAACGGTGGTATATTTTCCGAAAATCAAGGCAAACAACCAAACAGGAAGATAAAAGACCCCTGATTGCGGATCGGCATGCGCAGGAATGCCCATGGCCTGATACGGATTCCAAAATGGCAGACAATGCTGATGAATAGCATCAACAACAGAATAACGGTATGGGAAAAAGAAATTGTTAAAATCGTAAATGGGTGCATATTTCAAAAATGCCCCATACCCAAGCAAACTGACAAGAAAAAGTAAAAAAATATAACCAGTATGACAAGAAAAAAGCCTTTTTAACAACTGGTTACATTTCATTTTGAATCAAATATCTCAAAAATAATTAGTCAACGACCTTAACAATATAGTAATTCTTCTTGCCCTTTTGAACCAGAATATATCGGTTATTCATCAAGGCGTCTTGATTTACGATCAAGGTGTCGGCCACCTTATTTTTATTAATGGAGACACCGTTATCTTTCAACATTCTGCGGGCTTCACCTTTTGAAGGGAAGATTTGTGTATGGTCGGTGAGGAAATCCACAATGCCGATTCCATTGCAAAGAAGCTCGCGTTTCAGTTCTGTTTGGGGGACACCGTCAAAAATAGAGAGGAACATTTTTTCATCCAAGGCAGCGAGACTTTCGGCTGTACCCTTGCCAAACAGGATTTCGGAAGCATTGACCACCGCCTCGTAATCTTTTTGTGAATGCACACAAATGGTTAGTTCTTTGGCCAACGCTTTTTGCAAAATACGAAGATGCGGTGCCGCTTCATGTTCCTTTTCCATTGACTCAATCTCTTCTTTCGTATAGTTGGTGAAAATGCGGATATAACGTTTACTGTCTTCATCACTGCAATTAAGCCAGAATTGGTAGAAAGCGTAAGGAGATGTTTTTTCGGGATCAAGCCAGATATTCCCTTTTTCCGTCTTCCCGAATTTCCCGCCGTCGGCTTTGGTAATCAACGGACAAGTGAGAGCAAACGCTTCGCCGCCCACCTTACGGCGAATTAATTCCGTACCTGTTGTAATATTCCCCCATTGGTCAGAACCGCCCATCTGCAGTTTGCAGTTATAGTTCTGGTTTAAGTAGAAAAAGTCGTACCCTTGCACCAACTGATACGAGAACTCTGTAAAAGACATGCCATCACCTTCTCCGTTGAAACGTTTTTTTACGGAATCTTTCGCCATCATATAGTTTACCGTAATATGCTTTCCAATATCACGGATAAATTCAAGGAAAGAGAACTTGCTCATCCAATCATAATTATTCACCAAAATGGCACTATTCGCCTCTTTGCTGTCAAAATCAAGGAATTTGGCAAGTTGTTTTTTGATGCAGGTTTCATTATGACGTAACGTGCTTTCATCAAGCAAATTACGCTCTTGCGATTTCCCTGAAGGGTCGCCAATCATGCCCGTTGCACCACCTAAAAGAACGATGGGGCGGTGTCCACATTTCTGCAAGTGGCGGAGCATCATTACCCCTACCAAATGACCAATATGTAAGGAATCTGCTGTTGGGTCAATTCCAACATAAGCAGTTGTCATTTCTTTTTGGAGTTGTTCCTCCGTCCCTGGCATTACATCGTGGATCATTCCACGCCACTTTAATTCTTCAATAAAATTCATCGTCTGTCTAAATTAATATTAATGATTATTCTTGAATGCGTCGTTTTGCTTCACGTGGCCAATAGACTGTCTTCCCTAACATCGCCACCCCCCAATAGCCACGTACTTTAAGCGTTCCGTTCGGCTCAAAACTCATATAGGTTTTGTATGTCCCCTTTTTCCCAGGATAGGTTAAGGTTCCATTTTGCCACTCCTTTTCTTTTTCGTTATATTTTAACCCTTTTAAAAACACATAATTAATGAACTTTTTCTTTGCGGGATTGCTCACCCAAGTAACACGACCTTCATAGGTGCCATCCGCTGCTTTGTAAATGTAGTTCTGCGAGCCCTCTTTGGAAAAAGGGTCAACAGAATAATAATACCCGATAATGTCATCTGCCTTTTGGGCGAAAAGCGCGGTTATACTAAAAAATAGGATTACAAACAGGAGGTTCTTTCTCATCGTTTTATTAAAACTAATTAACTAAAAAAATAGTGTGCAAAAGTACACTTTTTTTGTTTCTCATAACGTCAGGATTTGTATTCGCTCAATGAAAAACAAAAAGTCCGGTTGAAATATAACAACCAGACTTTTATATTATTATGTGATGAAATAAAATATTAGTCGCCTAAAGTAGCCACCATAACGGCTTTGATGGTATGCAAGCGGTTTTCAGCTTCATCAAATACTAACGACATGGGTGATTCAAACACGTCATCGGTAACTTCCATTGCTTCAATACCATATTTTTGGTAAATCTCTTCACCAATCACTGTTTCTCTGTTATGGAAAGAAGGCAGGCAGTGGAGGAATTTCACATTAGGATTGCCGGTTTTCTTAACCACGGCTTTATTCACTTGGTAAGGAGTGAGCAATTTAATTCTTTCTGCCCATACTTCAGCCGGTTCACCCATGGATACCCAAACATCGGTGTAGAGGAAATCGACTCCCTTGACAGCTTTATCCACATCTTCTGTGATGGTGATTTTAGCACCGGTTTCTTTCGCAATTTTCTTGCATTCAGCCACTAATTTGGCGTCTGGCTGACAAGCTTTCGGAGCTGCAGCGCGGAAATCCATACCCATTTTAGCAGCACCTACCATCAAAGAGTTCCCCATATTATTGCGGGCATCACCCAAATAACAGAAAGAAACTTTGTTTAATGGTTTGTCGGTGTGTTCGCTCATCGTGAGGAAGTCAGCTAAAATTTGTGTCGGATGGAATTCCGTTGTCAAGCCATTCCATACAGGGACTCCGGCATATTTGCCCAATGCTTCTACGATTTCTTGTGAAAAACCGCGATATTCAATACCATCGTACATTCTACCTAAAACGCGGGCCGTATCTTTCATGGATTCCTTTTTGCCCATCTGTGAACCAGAAGGTCCTAAATAAGTAACGCCAGCTCCTTGATCCATTGCGGCAACCTCAAAAGCGCAACGCGTACGCGTGGAATCTTTTTCAAACAACAAAACTACATTTTTCCCTTTCAAAGTGGGTTGTTCGGTTCCTGTATATTTCGCTTTTTTCAAATCAGCAGCCAAGGTCAATAAAAATTTAATTTCTTCAGGAGTAAAATCTAATAATTTTAAAAAGTTTCTGTTTCTTAAATTAAATGCCATAATTTTGATTTTTAATAAGTTATAATGATTTCTTAAAATATTTATGTACTACACAAAACGAGGGCAAATTTACATTTTTTTTATTTCCTTCATGATAGTTTGTAATAAATATAATGCAATATTATTTGGGAAAATAAATGAGAGAATGGGTGAATTATTGAAAAAAAAATTAGATATTTGCAACGCTTTTCCAATGAGAATGATTGCAAAAGAAAAAGAAAAAATAACTTTAAACCAAATATTAATCATTATGGGTAAACTTTCACACTTATATCCCACAGAATTATGGGATAATTTTGAAAACATTTGTGCAATTCCACATCCTTCAAAACATGAAGAAAAGTTGGTGGAATGGATGCAAAATTGGGCTAAGAAAAACAATATTGACTGCAAAAAAGATAAAGTGGGCAATCTGATTTTCAGCAAGCCTGCCACCAAGGGAATGGAAAACCGCACCCCTGTCATTTTACAGGCTCATGTGGATATGGTTCCCCAAGCCAATAGCAATAAAAAACATGATTTCACCAAAGATCCTATCGAACCCATGATTGGGGAAGATGGCTGGTTGCGCGCCAATGGGACCACTTTAGGTGCCGATGATGGAATTGGCGGTGCCGCAGCATTGGCTATCCTCGCCTCTAAAAAAATAGCTCACGGACCACTGGAAGTGCTGCTTACCATTGATGAAGAAACTGGCATGACCGGTGCTTTTGGATTGAAAAAAGGCACGTTGAAAGGTGAAATCCTCATCAACCTCGATTCTGAAACGGAAGGCGAAATGTATGTCGGTTGCGCCGGCGGCTTGGATGGAGTGATTTCCATGAACTACAAACAGGAAATGACTCCTGCCGGAATGAAAGGTTTTGAAGTTGTTGTAACCGGTCTGAATGGCGGACATTCAGGAATGGACATCATTCTGGGTCGTGCCAATGCCAATAAGGTGATGAATCGGCTGCTTTTCAAGGCAACAGAACAATGCGGCGCCCGTCTGTTCTCTTTTGCAGGCGGAAATATGCGTAATGCCATCCCTCGTGAAGCCAAAGCAGTTGTAGCTATCCCTGAAGCAAATGAAAAAACATTCACCAAATTAGTGAATACTTTTGCCAAAGAGGTAAAACGAGAATTCGCCGCCACCGAACCGAATATGACGGTTAAAGCCAAAGCGGTTGAAACCCCTGCCAAAGTACTCGCCTTGGGTTACCAACAACGTATTATCAATATGATTTTCGCCCTTCCAAACGGTGTTCTGAGAATGAGCGACTCTATGGAAAATTTAGTGGAAACATCCAACAATCTGGCGATTGTGAAAGTGGAAAAAGGGAAAGTGGAAATCGCATCCTTAATGCGCAGTTCTGTGGATAGTGCCAAAACAGCGGTCGGCGAAAGAATGACTGCCATCGCCCAATTGGGCGGAGCCAATATCGTTTTAGATGGAGCTTATCCGGGCTGGAACCCCAACATGGAATCCCCCATATTATTGACTGCCAAAACGGTTTATAAGAAAAAATTCAAAACTGAACCCAAGGTAATGGCTATCCATGCCGGTTTGGAATGCGCTTTGTTCAGCGTTAATTATCCGAACTGGGATATGGTTTCCTTTGGACCTACCATTATGCACCCGCACTCACCCGATGAAAAAGTGAACATTGCCAGTGTGGGGAAATTCTGGGATTTCCTTGTTGAATTACTGAAAAATATTCCTGTAAAATAAATTTTAGGCAGGTGATAAAAAGAAGGCTAACTAAAAGAAATTAGTTAGCCTTTTTTATATAAGCCCATCTTTTATCGTAATCGTTCGATCGGCCATTTTAGCCAATTCATTGTTATGCGTAACGATAATAAAAGTTTGTTTAAATTGATCGCGCAAGTCAAAAAACAGCTGATGCAACTGGCTCGCATTTTCCGAATCAAGATTTCCGGAGGGTTCGTCAGCCAATATCAGCTTGGGATTATTCATCAATGCCCGCGCGACAGCGACACGCTGTTGTTCCCCTCCCGAAAGTTGGGATGGCTTGTGCTCCAAGCGTCCGCTTAATTTCAGGAAATCCAACAATTCTGTAGCGCGTGCGATGGATTGTGCCTTGCTTTTGCCAGCTATTAATGCGGGGAGTGCGACATTCTCAACAGCCGTAAATTCTGGCAGCAGATGATGAAACTGAAAGACAAAACCGATATTTTTATTGCGATAATCCGACAACTCTTGATCCGACAACTTATATAAATCCACTTGATCTATCAGCACTTGCCCTTTATCGGGTTTGTCCAAAGTGCCCATCAGGTGCAGAAGGGTTGACTTTCCTGCACCTGATGCACCCACGATGGTTACTACGGAAGAGTCGGCAATTTGAAGATTAATTCCTTTCAACACCTCCAGAGAACCATAGCTTTTATGGAGATTTTTGACAATAATCATAAATTATTCAATAACGACCAAAACGTCGCCTTCCATTACAGCATCGCCTTGTTGAACGCGAACAGTTTTAACGGTGCCGTCTTTCGGAGCATTGATATTGTTTTCCATTTTCATGGCTTCGAGTACAAGCATCCGTTGACCTGAAGTAACTTTGTCGCCAGGATGTACCAAAACGTTCAAAACGGTACCTGGGAGCGGTGATTTTACGCTAGTTCCATCGCCTGCAGCAGCGGGAGCTGGAGCAGCAGCCGGGGCTGGAGCAGCGGCTCTCGGAGCGGCAGCTACCGGACGGACAACGGGTTTCGGAGCAGCAGGCACTTTCATCTCCGGCATATCCAATTCAACGGTATATGACTTGCCGTTCAATTCAACTTCAGCTTTATTATCTTCTACATTGACAACATCAACAGAGTATTTGTTGCCGTTAATATTAAACTTGTAATTTTTCATATTGAATTCAATAATTAATTTTTACGAGGTGATGGGGTGAAATTTAACGATTTATTAGCCCAAGCAGAAGCATTGGGTGCAATGGTCAGTACTTCACTTTCCTGGTCATGTTGTGCACCGAAATGCAAGTGCAAAGCCATACCAATAGCCACAATTTCTTCTTCGCTCAAACCATCTTTGCTTTCTATTGTTGGCGCAACATTGGCAACCGCTGGAGCAGGCACATCCTTTTTAACTGCATTTTTAGCGGCACGTTTCTTGGCTGTGTAACCAAAAATTTTCAACATACAATAGATAATGGTCAAAACGCTGAAAACGATAGCCATGGAAATAATCGTCATGGAAAGTCCGTGCGGGTCGGTTTCTTTCAAGCGGTCTGCTTTGGTTTCACCACTGGAAACCTGATTAGCCGATCCTGGTGTATAGTTATCCAATATTTGCCGGGTCGCCACATCTCCATCCACAGCACAACCATAACTTACAGCTTTTGCACGCAATTCTTCCGGGAATTCCAATATGTCAATAATTTCTTTTCCATTAGAACTGATTAAAGCCACATAATTGGAATTTTCGGGGGTGAAATTGGTATGATACGTTCCGTAAGAAGCCATCCCATCAAGGAAAAACACCACATGACTGCGTTGAACCATGGTGGTAGTGGGATCGGAAGTGGGGATTCCATACCACTTGCTTTTGAGTTCTTTCAGCGCTTGCAAACTCTCCTTCCCCTTGTAAAAACCAGTAGTATCGTTAGTAAGAAAACACCCTCCGACATTGACAATATTGTAGGCGGTATTGTACACTTCTATCCAAGCGACACATCTTCCATACTCGTCTTGGTAGTTACTGTCATTCTTTATCAGTATCTCATTCAAACGCAAGTCTGTAACTTGTTGAGCATGAACAGATAGCATAGCCAATGCGAGTGCTAAAATAGGGGTAATACGTTTTAACATTTTCATTATTCCTATAATTTAAGTCCGCAAATAGATTATAATGGAAGATTATCGTGTTTTTTAGCTGGATTAGCCAATTTTTTACTACGCAAAGATTCGAGCGCGCGAATCACTCTAAAACGAGTATTTCTCGGTTCGATTACATCATCGATATAACCATACTTCGCTGCAACATAAGGATTAGAGAATGCCTTCGTGTATTCGGCTTCTTTATCACTCATATATTCCGCTTGTTTTTCCGGGTCTTCAATACCTTTAATATCTTTGCTATAAAGGATTTCAACTGCACCCTTGCCGCCCATTACCGCGATTTCAGCAGTCGGCCATGCATAGTTAATATCTCCACGAAGATGTTTAGAACTCATTACGCAGTACGCGCCACCATAATTCTTCCGCAAAATAACAGTAACTTTAGGAACAGTTGCTTCGCCGTATGCATAAAGCAATTTTGCCCCATGCAAAATAATGCCACCATATTCTTGGCCTGTACCCGGCAAAAATCCAGGCACATCCACCAAGGTTACCAATGGAATATTGAAAGCATCGCAGAAACGTACGAAGCGGGCACCTTTACGGGAGGCATTAATATCCAAAACGCCAGCCAAATAAGCAGGTTGGTTGGCAACAATACCCACTGACATCCCATTGAATCGGGCGAACCCCACAACAATATTTTTTGCGTATGCTTCGTGAACTTCCAAGAACTCGCCATTATCCACAATCGCATTGATGACTGCTTTCACATCGTACGGTTTGTTCGGATTATCAGGGATAATCTGATTCAAAGAATCTTCCAAACGATTGATAGGATCTTCGCATGGCACTGCAGGAGCCTCTTCCATATTGTTGGAAGGAATATAGCTGATCAGTTGGCGCAACATGGCAATACCCTCTTCTTCGTTATCCACGGCAAAATGCGCTACTCCCGATTTGGTTGAATGAACCGAAGCACCACCCAAATCCTCTACGGTAACCGTTTCATTGGTTACTGTTTTCACTACTTTGGGCCCTGTTACAAACATGTAACTGGTATTCTTGGTCATCATAATGAAATCTGTTAAGGCAGGAGAATAAACTGCTCCACCTGCGCAAGGACCAAAAATGGCAGAAATTTGCGGAACAACACCGGAAGCCAGAATATTTCTCTGGAATATCTCAGCATAACCCGACAAACTGTTCACCCCTTCTTGGATTCTGGCTCCACCTGAATCGTTGAAACCCACCACAGGTGCCCCCATTTTCATCGCTTGATCCAAAATCTTGCAGATTTTATTGGCCACCGTCTCTGATAAAGCACCCCCAAAAATGGTAAAATCCTGAGAATAAACATAAACCAAACGTCCGTTTACAGTACCAAAACCTGTAATAACACCATCCGTAAGGAATTTATCTTTATCAATTCCGAAGTTGGTACAACGGTGGGTGGCAAACATATCGTATTCCTCAAAGCTACCCTCATCCAAGAACATCAAAATACGTTCTCTCGCAGTAAATTTGCCTTGAGCGTGTTGTTTTTCAATACGTTTTTCACCGCCAGCCATACGAGCCTTTTCTCTTAACTCCAGTAGCTCGTTTATTTTGTCTTGCATTGTCATATATTGTGATTTTTTAATTGATAATTGTCTTTTTTTTAATCGTTTGGTTCAATAAAAGAGCATAAAAATACTACAAAACCAATAAATTACGATGATAAAATATCGGCGGCAAAGTTACATTTTTTTTTGAAAAGATTTCTACTAATTTTGTACTTCTTTAATAAAAGCAATGGAAAGTATCTATCTATTTAATATTCAGATATTTTGGTATTTATTGGCAGCGGCATTTCTACTGCCTAAAATCCCATTTATTGGAAAATTTTTTAATATCATCAACACGCTCATTCATGAGTTTGGACATGCGCTTTTCGCATTGATTTTCGACGGACAGGTTTTAAAGATTCAAATTTTTGCGGACACCTCCGGCACCACGTTAAGCAAAGGGAACTCCCGATTTGCCAATATTTTGGTCAGTTTAGCGGGTTATACTTTTTCATCCCTCACCGCCTTTTTTTGCTTCTACCTACTCGCGGCTGGCTACCACAACGCCATTATTATTGGCTTATCCATTTTATTTTTATTCATGCTTCTCTTTTGGATAAGAAATATTTATGGTATTCTATGGGTTATCATTTTTCTCATTATTAATACTTTACTGCTTTTTTATTTTAAAAATGAGACCTATCTGCAAATAGCCGCTGTTTTTTACAGCCTGATGATTCTCTTAGAGTCGTTCTGGTCTCCATGGGTGCTTTTGTTTTTATCCATTAAAGATAGCCAACATGCGGGCGATGCAACCAATCTGCAAAATTTCACTCATTTGCCAGCTGTGGTCTGGGCACTGTTTTTTGTGGCTTTTTCGTGTTGGATGTCGTTTCTTACATGCAAATTGTTGCTGCAAACTTTTTTCTGCATAACCCTATAATCATATTCAGAACAAATAGATGAAAAACAAGTGGGTAACTATCATTAAAAAGATTATTTTTGCGCCCGCAAATTTTAAAATGGTTTTATGAGCAAAATTATAGGCATCGGAAACGCGTTGGTTGATGTGATAGTCAGCATTCCCGACGAATCTTTGTTGCAAAATTTTTCTCTTCCGAAGGGGGGAATGGAGATGATTGATCTTGCAAAAAAAAGAGAGCTTCACTCCCAAATTCTGCACATGAAGCAAATTTTAGCGTCGGGCGGGTCCACCTCCAATACCATTCACGGTTTGGCACGTTTAGGAGCTCAAACAGGCTACATTGGGAAGGTTTGCCGTGATGAGATGGGCTGTTTTTTTGAAAATGAAATGCAAAAATACAACATAAAACCTCATCTCGTTTATTCTGAAGTGGATACCGGAATTGCAACCACTTTCATGACTGCCGATGCGGAACGTACTTTTGCCACCTATTTGGGCGCGGCTTCCACCCTCACACCTGCCGACATTGACGAAACCATTTTTGCAGATTACGACTATATTCACGTAGAAGGATACCTCATCTTCAATCGTGAACTCATTTTGTATATTTGTCAAGCGGCAAAAAAACACAAGATGAAAATCTCAATGGATATGGCTTCCTTTAATTTAGTGCATGATAACAAGGATTTAATATCCGTGATGTTGAAAGACTATGTGGATATTGTTTTCGCCAATGAAGAAGAAGCGGAAGCTTTTACAGGCAAAAGAGGAGAAGAAGCGTTAGCGATTCTCTCCCAGTATTGTCCTATCTCTATAGTGAAGATGGGGGCAAAAGGTTCCATCGCCAACATTCATGGGGAGAGCGCCTTTTTCCGCACCAACGATACCCAACCAGTAGATACCAACGGAGCAGGCGATATTTATGCCGCAGGGTTCCTCTACGGACTTATGAATCATTATCCCATCCAAAAAATCGGACAATTAGCCACTCGTTTGGCTGACGAACTGATTCTCACTGTCGGCGCAAAATTAACCGATGAACAGTGGGAGAAAATTTTATCTGAAAAGAATTTATTCTGTTAAAAGTTTTTAACCATGATTATTATTGGCATTACTGGAACGCTGGGCGCTGGCAAAGGGACCGTCGTTGATTATTTGGTTCAGAAATATCATTTTGTTCATTTCTCGGTTCGTGATTTTTTAAAAGAGGAAGTGGCCAAACGTAACCTGCCGCAAAACAGAGACTCCTTCACCCAAGTTGCCAATGATTTACGACGCTTGTATTCCCCATCCTATATCGTTGACCAACTTTATGAACGGGCTGCACAGCAATCACAAAACGCAATTATTGAAAGCATCCGCACCCCTGGGGAAATAGATTCACTCAAACAAAAAGCCGATTTTATTTTGTTGGCGGTAGATGCCAAAACCGAACTTCGCTATCAGCGGGTGGTTATTCGCAATTCTGAAACAGATCATATTGATTTTGAAACATTTAAACAAAATGAACAACGCGAAATGAACTCCTCCGACCCATATAAACAAAATTTAGGAGAGTGCATTCGCAGAGCCCATTTCATCCTCAATAATGATGGAAATGTTGAAGAATTGCAACAGCAAGTGGACAAGATTATTAAAAATAATCTCTAAAAAACAAAAAACTAATATCTTCCGCTTTTTCCTATTAAAAAAATCTTATTTTTGCAAATTACAATTTTCACAATTTAATTTGTAGAAATGAACTTTATTACAAGGTATTTTTTTAATAAGTATATTGCTGAAAATAAAATAGATAGAAGCATTAACATTACCTCTTTGGACAAGGCTAAGAATGTGGGAATCATTTGTGATATTACTACAGAAGATACCTACAAAGAAATTTATGCTGTTTTCGCCGGATTGCAAAATACTCGTCGCTCGGCTTGGCTCATTGGATATATAGATGAAAAAACGGTTCCTTTTTATTGCCTGCAACAACTTACTGCCGACTTTTTTTGCTACAAAGATTTGAATTGGTTCGGGAGGCCTGAAAAAGTTCAAATCAACGACTTTATCCAAACCGAATTCGATTTGCTCATTGATTTTTCTCAAGAAAGCTATCCGGCCATTCTCGCCTTATTAGAGTTATCACATGCTCATTTCATTGTGGGCGGTGCCGCCCCCAAAGCGAAATATTACGACTTGTTAATTAATACCCCTGATAAATTATCACACAAAGAATTGCTGCAAAACATTGAACGTTACACTAAAAAACTATCAGGAGAAGCATTATGAAAAATCGTTTGACAGGGACTGGAGTAGCATTAGTTACTCCTTTTTTAGACAATGGTGAAATTGATTTTGATGCCTTATCAGGATTAGTGGAAAATGTCATTCAAAATGGTGTTGACTACCTCGTTACGTTGTGTACGACCAGCGAAACGCCAACACTAACGCCTGAAGAGAGAGAAGCCATTGTCCGTACTGTTGTTGCTGTTAACCACGGGCGGCTGCCTGTCGTACGAGGCTTAGGCGGACCTTCCACCCACGAAATTGTGCATGACCTCCATACCTTGAATTTCACCGGCATCGATGCCTTGCTCTCTGTTACACCTTACTATAACCGGCCTTCCCAAGAAGGAGTTTATCAACATTATAAAAAAATCGCAGAAGAATCACCTCTTCCTGTCATCCTCTATAATGTTCCCAGTAGAACAGGGTGCAATATTGATTCCGCTACGACCATCCGCCTCGCCAACGACTGCCCCAATATTATAGCAATAAAAGAAGCTTCCGGCATGATGAATCAGATTATGCGGGTGTTTAACCACCAACCAGGTGACTTCTCAGTTATTACCGGTGATGATGAACACACACTTCCACTGTTTGCCACGTGTGCCAGCAGTGTTAGTTTT
>JAEEUY010000186.1 GCA_016290715.1 Bacteroidales bacterium | reverse complement strand
AGGAAGGCTTGTCTGTCCGGTGTGTGAAAGACTGATCATCATACTTTCTCGCTTTTAAGTAAAGACAATGCCACTGAAATTGGTGCAATAAATTAGGCAAAAACCATCACACCAAATGGTTTATAAGTCTGACGGCGGCATTAACCTCAAAAATGGACTTGATGTAAAAGCTCTAAAATTCAGACATTTGGACGAAAGTAATGACCGAGATTTGCTGAAAGAGCATCCCGGCAAATTGAGGGTGCCGAAAGGTTCGCACTAAACGATGTACATAAAATTATTTTAGTAGCATAATTTTCTGGATTTTGCATCGTTTTCTCAGATATTTATTTTGAAAATGAATATCATACAAAATTCTCGCTATCGTTTCGGCTTCGACATTTGGGGTCTTCTACTCTTCCTGCTGGTGATGCTCCCGAATTTCATCTGGTTTGCCTTCCCCGCGCCGAATGACATCCTGCGGACGGAGTCCGTCACGCCGGTGGTGGACATCCTCGGCTCCATTTTCCAAGTGCTGACCGTGGCGTGCCTCTGCTTCGTCATCCACAAAGAGCGGAGCAAGTTCCGCTTCTCCCCGCTGGTGGTCGATGCTACGGTCTGTCTTTCAGTGTATTACATCGGATGGGCGCGGTACTATGCCGGCATCACCGCTCCGTGGGTGATTCTCCTGTTGACCCTCCCGCCATGTTTGGCATTCATCCTTTTTGCCATCGACCGCAAGAACCTGCCGGCCGTGGTGTCAGCTTTCGGCTTCACGGTGTGCCATTTGATTTTCGGGGTGGTGAATTATCTATAGAAAACAACTGCCGGAAAACATTTTTTCTCTTTTCATATTGATATTATCCCCAAAAAATGTATTTTTGCAACTGCTAATATTTTAGTTGCTTCTATATGAATACAAACAATACGGACAATATATTGTCAGTTCTTGAGGGCTATTTGCACGATAATGCCGACGCCATCAGCATGCAGATAGCGGCTGATTTCCGCCACCGCAGGGTGGAGAAGGGTTTGACACGCGAGCAAGTGGCCGAGCAAGCCAGTGTCGCCGTAAGCAACGTGGCACGGTTCGAACAAAAAGGTCTCATCTCACTGA
This sequence comes from Bacteroidales bacterium, assembly GCA_016290715.1. GTDB lineage: Bacteria > Bacteroidota > Bacteroidia > Bacteroidales > WCHB1-69 > UBA1756. Next base: position 3,301 of record JAEEUY010000186.1, on the reverse strand, counting down.
AAAACCTGATCATGCTGGCAATGGCATTGGGCTACACCGCTGAAATCAAAAGCGTTTTCGCCACCCCAAAATACTCAACTATGGAAGAACTGACGCAAATACGCCATAATTCCGGCAAGACAAAAGCGTATAGGAAATGAAAATCGACAAATTAACCATCAAATATCACGATAATATTGTCGGGATGCTTTCCCTCACTCCCGACGACCGCCTCTGTGCCTTTGAGTATGACCGTACATGGCTGGCTGACGGGTTCAGCATTTCGCCCTTGGAGCTCCCATTAAAAACGGGCTTGTTTATTGCCAAGCCCCAGCCTTTTCATGGTAATTTTGGCATCTTTGAAGACAGTCTTCCCGATGGCTATGGCCGCTACCTGCTTCACAAGGCCTTGCTGCGTGAAGGCATCAATGATGCCGACCTTTCTGCCATTGACAGATTGAGCATCGTGGGCGATGGGGGTATGGGTGCTTTAATCTATCATCCTGAAACAGTGGTTGTTAAAGAGAATAACATAACTGATTTTGACTTGCTTCAACAGAAAGCTCTAGAGGTGTTGAAAGAACAACAAGACACCGATGCCGGATTGCTTCTTTACAAAAGTGGAAATAGCGGCGGGGCACGTCCCAAGGCCGTTTTCAGCGATAGTGAGGGACATTGGCTTATCAAGTTCCGTCACTATTATGATCCTGTGGACATCGGGCAGCAGGAGCTACACTATAACGAGGTGGCCAAACAATGCGGTATTGATGTCCCCGATTGCAAGCTGACCAACGGACGCTATTTTACGACACGTCGTTTCGACATTGCGCCCAACGGCGATCGCATCCATACCGCCACGGCAGGCGGATTGCTGTGTCTGTCGTTAAACACACCGTTTCTCGACTACAACAACCTTCTTGCGCTGACAGGCTTCCTCACCCAAAATGCCAAAGAGGTGGAGGAGATGTACCGTCGAATGGTTTTTAACTATCTGACTGACAACAAGGACGACCACTGCAAGAATTTCAGTTTCATGGTTTTGGAAGTCAGAAAAGGACAATACACTTGGCATCTTGCTCCCGCATACGACTTGACGCTCTGCACGGAGGGTTATAATGGCGAACACGCCACTTCCGTCAACGGCACCGGCCACCCCACCCTGAAAAACATGATGGAAGTGGGAATGAAAAACAGGATGAGCGCGCAACGATGCAGGGAGATTTTCGAAGAAGTTAGGTCGAACTGCGGCGACCTGCTTCTGTGCGAAGTCAAAGAGGCATAAGGAATAAAGCATCCTGTTCGCGTTCCAGACAGATGCCTTTCCATCCTTCTACAATTTAATATTCCATGATATGCAATTCAATGCGCCGCCTTTGCGCACGGCTTCCAAAGCCGGCACTCCCACCACTTTGCACTGCGGCATCGCCTCCGCAATCTGTTGAAGGGCTTGATCATCCTCGGGGATGTCCAGTTGCGGGACAAGCACAAGGTTGCCTACCTGCAGATAGTTGATATATGCCCAGCTGTTTTCGTCTGCTTTCTCCACGTTGTATTTCAGTGTTTTAACATCGAAATGTTTCTCCAAAATCTGGAGAAAATCTTGGTCAAAACTCTTGTCGAAATCGCCGTAGTTGGTCATCAGCACACGGTTGTCTCCCAAATAATGGATGATGCCGTCGCTGTGTCCATATATTTCTTGTTCGTCCCACGGAAGGAAAATGATTTCGCACCGGAATGCCTCTTCCAGAAGTCGTTGCACCTCGTTGTGCGACATCTCTTTGTTTTCCACAAAAACTTTCTCCGTCATCACTATTTTGTTGCCGCATTTCACCACGTTGCCGCCGTCGAGCACCAAGTCCAGCTCCACCGTTTCTGCCTGTTGCAGGAAATCGACGTTCCCTACTTTTTTCGCATTGGTGATGTAGCGGCGTTTGTGTATGGGTTGCAGATAGTTGGGATAGTATTTGTAAGAAACAAAACGTTTTTCATCCGTCTGGATGGGCATGTAGTCGCGGCACCAGATATCGTTGGTGTTGGCCAGAATTTTGTAATCCACGCCATGTTCCTTGAAAACGAGTTCAAGGTTTTGGTACAGCGTGGGGCATTCGCCTGAAAGCCATTCCGAAAGGAAAACGGTGTGGGCTTGGTAGTCGGGGAGCATGGTGATTATTGTTTTATACATGTTCTTCTCTTGTAAAGCTCCAATTTCTCTCACATCTTTTTCCTTTTATCGGTTTGTATTTTCTATCACATTCAGATTGAAATACATTTTGACGAGGTTTTCCTGGGTTAATTTGTGCTTTTCTGGGGGAATCTATCCATTTAATATCATTTTCATTTCCAAGAGAGAATCCATTTAACAATGTATATAGATAGGTGGATTGCGAATTATATCCATATTGTGGCGATTCTTCGAACATTTTTGTTTTCTTATTCCATACTAAATAGATTTTTTCATCATTACTTTTCACCTCATATGAACGGATGAGAGCAGATGCTCTGTATTCATCTTTTTTCTCAAAAGTAATATCAAATCCTGAATTGTGAGCATGTAAACTCATTGGTGAAAAATATGGTACTATTTCCAAATCTCTTCCATTTCGATGATATACAATGGGATCGTGAATTCCATTATCCCTCTCACTATGGAAATAGAATTCTACAGTTCTGATATACACTTTATAATCTTGACGTACTTGAATATAGCCGCCATAAAGAAACGCTGGAGCAAGATTCTCGAATGATTTTTGAAGATCTTCTTCACTTGAAACATTTCTGATAGTTCTCTCAAATTCTTTCAATTTTTCAATCAGTTTTTCCATAATTCCTTTTTTTAATAATTTAATAATTTGATTATCAATAACTTTCGGCTGCAAAAGTACAACGAAGAAATAGAACCACCAAAGATTTTTTGTTAAAACTTGTTAAACTTTTTAAAGAGTTATTTTTATAAATAACTATAAATCATAATTTTATATATGATTTTTTAGTACTTTTGCAGTCGAAAAAAAAGACGACACAGATATGAAACGAATATTTATCATGCTATTTATATGCATTTTATTCGTTGGATGCACGAAAGACTGGGGATACCCAACAACCCGCAACTATTCCATCGACGGCATATACAATGGCCTTGATGTTAGCGACGCTTTCCAAGTGACAATGAGCGACCAAGTGAATAATGTGGTTGTTACGGTGAGCGAACGTGCCCACGAAAGAGTTTTGGTTGAGGTGAAGAACGGCAAGCTGCACATCGGATTCAAACCGAACACGAGATACGATGATCCAGCAACGGCCGTCATCCCTGCAAGCAAGATTT
>JAEEUY010000185.1 GCA_016290715.1 Bacteroidales bacterium | reverse complement strand
CTTGATCAATGTGAAAAAATTCGGCAATACGGAGGGCTTCGGTAGGGACATCGGTCGCCGTTGTTTCTTCCAGAGCATAGTCCATATAGCGATTTAAATCTTTGGGGGTGATATGGGCGGGAAGTGTGGGGAGAGAGAGCCCTTTTACGCGCAAGCGGCGACATTGGGCGGGGATATTTCCGTAGTGCGTGGTGACCACTGCCATGGTATGATAGCGTTGCATCATTTCCACAAAGGCATTGACTAACTGTTTGCCTTCTTCCGGGTTGGTGGTTCGAGCTAATTCATCAACGAGCACTAAAGTACGGCTGCCTTGTTTTACTGTTTCAATAATCGTGTTCATATTGAGTAATTCGGTAGCAAAAGAGGAGAGCCCGTGCCGTTCGTTTTGTTGGTCATCAATCAGACAGAAAATGCGGTCTGCGATAGCGATTTGTGCCTTTTCGGCGGGTACATAGAATCCAAATTGGAACAGATGTTGTGCCAAAGAAAGGGATTTCAGCAATACGGTTTTGCCCGACATATTAGCTCCTGTAATCAAGCAGGGCGCCATTTCCAATTGGATGTCAACCGCTTGAAAATGCCCGCCATTTTCATTGACGATATTTTTTACTTCAGGGTGAACCAATTGATGGTAGGATGTATTCTTGGTGCTGGTTTCGGGCCGGTGCCACCCCCATTCGGTGAAAAGTTGCCCTTTGGCATTCAGTAAGTCGATTTCAGCTAATACTGACAGATTGTCTTGCAGGGCAGACCAATAGGGATGTAGTATTTCAGATAATTTTTCCCGAATTTCATCCTCAATGCGTGTGGCTTCCCATGTCAGTTGTTCGCGTTCGTTGGCATCCTCGGTCTGAAGAATCTGTTTCCGGATTCTGGCTAAATTTTCATCGTAGGCAGCATAAATATAGAAATGGGGGATTTGGGTGTTTTCGGGGTCAAGTAAACTGAAAACTTTTGACAAATCATTAATTTTCAAATCATTATATTCCCCTTTACGAAAAATATCCGCCACTTTTTGTGATATAAAAGCTAATTTTTTTATTTCAAACAATTCAATATCGTCCACTACTTGTAAGGAGTGTAAATTTTGAATGGTTTGTTGAATATCATTTACATCGTGGAGCAAAGTAACTAACGGATGGAGCAGGGTGGGATTGTTTTGTCGGAACAAAATGAAATGTTCAACTTTTTTTAACTCATTTTCTATTTCGTTTTCACTGGTGAGAAATGGTTGGTTCAACAAACGAGATTTCCCGATGGATGAACAAAGCTGCAGATGTTCATACACAAACGATAGTCCGTTGACTTCTTTAATGCAGTGTTTGAAGAGCATCATGGCCTATTTTTTTCTTTGGGCCTGTTGTTTTTGGAGTTGTTGTTGCTGTTTCATCATCGCCTCCATTTTCAATTCCCATTTTGATTTTTTAATGGGTTTATTCATATTGCTCAATAGTTGGGCTTGTAGTTTCTTTTCATCCACAGCCATTCTGAAGATCCACATTTGCAAGAAAGTAATCAGGTTAACGAGCAGGTAGTAATAAGTAAGGGCTGAGGAGAAACTATTAAACATACCGAGGAACAAGATAGGCATCAGATACATCATAATGCGCATCATTTTCATTTGGTCTTCGTTTCCAGAAGGAGCCATCAGTTTGTTATTCAGCCAAGTATAAACGAGTGTTGCAATGGTCATCAGCAGGGTGAAAAGAGAGACGTGGTCCCCGTAGAAAGGAATGTTGAAACTCAAGTCGAGGATGGAATCGTAAGTGGAGAGGTCATCGGCCCAGAGGAAAGGTTGTTGTCGCAATTCGTAGGCGGAGGGGAAAAAGCGGAACATGGCAATCAGGATAGGCATTTGCAGAAGGGCGGGGAGGCACCCTGCACTGGGGCTCACGCCGGCGCGTTTGTACAATGCCATGGTCGCTTGCTGCTTTTTCATCGCATCTTCCTGTTTTGGGTAGCGTTCGCTGATCTCGGAAATTTGCGGTTTCAATGCGCGCATCTTTGCCGACGACATATATGTTTTGTAAGCAATGGGCAGTAAAACCATTTTGATGATAATGGTTAAAATCAGAATGATGATGCCATAACTTAAGCCATACGCTTCTAACCAGTTGAAAATAGGGATAATGGCATATCTGTTAATCCAATGAAGCAAGAAGAATCCCCATCCCAGCGGTACTTGACGCTCCAATCCCAAATCGTAAGGTTTTAATTGTTTATATTGGTTCGGCCCGAAGTACAAACTCATATCAAAACTGCCTTCATCGGTATTTCCTACTTCAAAAGCAAGGTTGGCATTCATTTTTTTGAGCAGAGGGCGTTCATTTTTTTCAGGCAGTGCCACCTCTAAATGGCCATTCTTAAACTCATTTTTAGCGATGATAATAGAGGTGAAAAATTGCTGCTTAAAGGATACCCATTTCAAAGAAGTGGTGAAATCTTTCGTGTCGGCCGCACGCTCGTTGAGATTATCCACATCATCTTCATCATAACTATAGTAAAGGGTGGTGGCATCGCGCTCATAATCGTAGTTCTTCTCCACATTGTTGATGTCGGCTTCCCATTTTAAATTGTATTCACGCTTGTTTTTATACAGATATTGCGCTAAATTGACGAAATGAATCGCGAAGTCGAATTTATAGTCATTGGCATTGAAAGTATAAACATACTCCAAATATGCCGAAGAATCTATTTGGCTGAAAGCGGAAAGGGAAGAATCGCCGTTTTTGTACGGATAAAGACGCAAGGTGAGTTGCTGTTCCCCTTCGGTTACTTGCAAAGAGTCGGCAGAAGCGACAAAGTAGCATTCTTTGGTATTTACAAACTGGCTCTTCAACTTCAAGTCAAAGTTCATGGTTGTGTTATGGTCAAACAACACCAGTTCTGGTTTTTCGGTTTGCTCTTTGGGAGTGTAGGGATAAATATGGTGAAGTTGAACTTTCGTGAGATAACCGCCCATGGGGGAGAAATGATACTCACCCATATTGGTATTTACCACATAATCAGTTGTTTGATCGGTATTTTGATAAGAAAACGTATGTTGGACAATCGGTTTCGTTGGGGCTACAGAATCTGTTGCGACACTATCTTGAGCCTCTTCTTGCGGAACGAGAACCGCTGTTTGCTCCTCCGCAGCAGCGTTTGAGATGCTATCTTGCACCGCTTCCATTTCCTGTAAGCGTTTTTCTTGCTGTTTTTTGTTTTGTTTGGTCGTGTAAAAACTATAGCCGATGAGCAACCCAAAGATGAGTAGAAAGCCAATGACTGTATTCTTATCCATAATTATTTCTTGTTAAAAAATGAGGGCGCAAAGGTACAAAAAAAAACGACTCGTTTATGCTTGATTTTTAGAAGCATATATCAGTGAGTGAAAGGAAGAAAAAAATATTTTTTTTCTTTAAAATTCCTCTTTATTTTGTAAATTTGCAGCCGTTTTTAAACTGCGAACTATGACATTACAAGATTTTCAAAAAGATATTCAACAAGGGATTCCATCTGTTCTACCGGATCCGAAACCATACGATCCGAATATCAATCATGCCCCGAAGAGAAAAGATATATTAACGCCGGCCGAGAAAAAATTGGCCCTGCGCAATGCACTCCGTTATTTTGACCCCCAATTTCATGCTGTATTGGCACCGGAATTTGTGGAAGAATTACATAAATATGGGAGAATTTACATGTATCGTTTTCGTCCGGATTACGAAATGTATGCCCGTCCGATTGAGCAATATCCGGCAAAATGTCGTCAAGCGGCAGCCATTATGCTGATGATTCAAAATAATTTGGATCCGGCCGTTGCCCAACATCCACATGAATTGATCACATACGGTGGAAATGGTGCTGTTTTCCAGAATTGGGCGCAATATCGCTTGGTAATGAAATATTTGTCGGAGATGACCGACGAACAAACCCTGGTGATGTATTCAGGGCATCCGCTTGGACTTTTCCCGTCGCATAAAGATGCTCCGCGGGTAGTGGTAACCAATGGTATGGTTATTCCCAATTATTCAAAACCCGACCATTGGGAAAAATTCAACGCTTTGGGAGTCAGCCAATATGGGCAGATGACGGCGGGGTCGTACATGTACATCGGGCCACAAGGAATTGTGCATGGAACAACGATTACTGTTTTGAATGCGAGTCGTAAAATAGGCGGTGATACTGCCGGCAAGTTGTTCATTACGGCAGGTTTGGGCGGTATGTCGGGGGCACAACCCAAAGCTGGGGATATCGCCGGTGTGGTTTCAATTACGGCGGAAATCAATCCCAATGCCACGCAAAAACGCTATGCACAAGGTTGGGTGGATGAAGTGCATGACAATTTGGATGTGTTGATGGCGAAAGTGGCGGAAGCAAGGAAACAGAAAATAGCTCGTTCTTTTGCCTATCAAGGCAATATCGTGGATTTGTGGGAATATTGTGCAGAGAAACAAATTCAGGTGGATTTGGGTTCTGACCAAACATCCTTGCACAATCCGTGGGCAGGGGGGTATTATCCTGTAGGTTATACTTTTGAGGAATCGAAAGTGATGATGGCAGAAGAACCCGAACGCTTTAAAGCGGCGGTACAAGAGAGTTTGCGTCGTCAGGTGGCGGCCATCAATAAAATGACGGCGAGAGGGATGTATTTCTTTGACTATGGGAATGCCTTTTTGTTGGAAAGCAGTCGTGCTGGTGCGGATGTTTTGAAAGCCGATGGCACTTTCCGCTATCCTTCTTATGTCCAGGATATTATGGGGCCAATGTGTTTTGATTACGGGTTTGGTCCTTTCCGTTGGGTTTGTACCTCAGGCAAGCCGGAAGATTTGGCCATTACGGATGCGTTGGCGTTAGAGGTTTTGCGGAAATTGAGTGCAGAGGCTCCCGCTGAAATTCGCCAACAGATGCATGACAACATTCGTTGGATTGAGGGTGCGCAAGCCAATCATTTGGTCGTGGGTTCCCAAGCGAGAATTTTGTATGCCGATGCGGAAGGTCGTATTCAGATTGCTGCAGCGTTCAATAAGGCCATCAGGGAAGGCCGTTTGTCGGCTCCCGTCGTTTTGGGTCGCGACCATCATGATGTTTCAGGCACAGACTCTCCATACAGAGAAACGTCTAACATTTACGATGGTTCCAGCTTTACGGCCGATATGGCAGTGCAGAATGTGATTGGCGATTCATTCCGTGGCGCTACGTGGGTGTCCATCCACAATGGTGGTGGCGTTGGCTGGGGTGAAGTGATTAACGGAGGCTTCGGTATGTTGCTTGATGGAAGTAGCGATGCCGACCGCCGTTTGCGCAACATGTTATACTGGGACGTAAACAATGGTATCAGCCGCAGGGCATGGGCACGCAACGAAGGAGCCCTTTTCGCTATCAAACGTGCAATGGCTGAAAATCCGAATTTGAAAGTTACCATCCCTAATTTCGCCGATGATGAATTAATCAATAAAGCATTTTAAAATATAAATTTTTGTACTTTTGCAATTTAATAGTTAATCATTAAAAATATTATTTATGGGTCGAGCATTTGAATATAGAAAAGCAAGAAAATTTAAAAGATGGGGTAATATGGCACGTACCTTTACCCGTTTAGGAAAAGAAATAACCATGGCAGCCAAAGCGGGTGGTGGAGACCCTTCTGCAAATGCTAAATTACGTTTGTTGATACAGAATGCCCGTTCGGAAAATATGCCGAAAGAAAATGTGGAAAGAGCCATTAAGCGTGCTTTTGAAAAAGATACATCCGATTATAAAGAAATCGTTTACGCAGGCACCGCTCCCCACGGTATCGCACTGGTTATAGAAACCGCTACTGATAACAACCAGCGTACCGTTGCAAATATCAGAAGCTATTTTAACAAACTGGGTGGTACTCTTGGAAACTCCAATATGCACGACTTCCTGTTTGATAGAAAATGCAGTTTCGTTGTCGCTAAAAAAGAAGGACTTGACCTCGAAGAATTGGAATTGGAATTGATAGATTACGGATGTGAGGAAATTTTTGAAGATGAAAATGAAGTGGTGGTTTATGCTGATTTCCAAAGTTTTGGCCCTCTTCAAAAATATTTTGAAGAAAATGATTTCGAAATCAAGAGCTTTAAATTCGAGCGTATCCCTAACAATTTGAAACACTTGACAGATGCTGAAAAAGAAGATGTTGAGAAATTGTTAGAGAAGATTGAAGAAGACGAAGATGTTACCAATGTCTTCCATAATATGGAATAATAAATTTTTTTCGCCATGTATTACAAGTTTAGAGTCTATTACGACGAAGTTGAAGATTTTGTTCGCGACATCGAAATTGAGGCGAATGATTCATTCGAGTCTTTTCACAAAATTCTATTATCATCTATCGGTTTGGATGGAAAAGAGTTGGCCTCTTTCTTTATTTGTGACTCCAAATGGAACAAACAAAAGGAGATCTCTTTGATGGATATGGGGGATGATGATGAGAAAGAAGAACCAGTATATGAGGAAGAAGATGAATACTCTTTGCGCTCCAAATTGCCTATTTTCGTAATGAAGGACTCTTTACTCAAAGATTTTATTACGAATCCGCACCAACAACTGATGTATGAATACGATTTCTTGAATCCAAAAGTATTTTACATCGAATTGTTGAAGATTCTTCCAGAAGAGAAAGGGGTTACCTATCCTCGTTGTACTCATAGTGTAAAAGAATTACCGAAAGAGTTGAAAAACTTTAAGCTTCCTAATATTGATGATGGCTACAATGAACTGTTGGAGGAAACGGAAGATATGGACGATGAATATGGCGGCGACTTTGAAGATGGGTATGATGACTTGGATATGAGTGGCTTTGATGAATTTAAAGAATTTTAACCGTCCCACCTTATTGGTCATTGCGGGACCTACGGCGGTAGGGAAGACGCAATTTGCAATAGAGGCAGCATTGCATTATGAATCGGTTATTTTATCTGCTGATTCAAGGCAATTTTATAAAGAGATGAAAATCGGCACGGCGGCTCCTACGGAAGAGGAAATGAGACGCGTGCCGCATTTTTTTGTGGGCAATCTCTCTATTCACGACTATTATAGCGTTTCCCGATATGAACAAGACGTTTTGGCGCTCCTTCCATCCCTTTTTGAAAAACACAAAGTGGTGATTCTTACAGGGGGCTCTGGGTTATATATAGATGCGGTTTGTTATGGCATTGATGACCTCCCCGATCCAGATCCGGAAGTTCGCCAATATGTAAATGATTGTTTCCACCACGATGGTATTGAATCGTTGCGGCAGCAACTTAAAAAATTGGACCCCCATTATTATGAAACTTGTAATTTGGCAGACCATAAACGCATGATTCGGGCCATTGAAGTTTCCTTGCAAATGGGGCAACCCTATTCCTCTTTTTTAAAATCAGTTAAAAAGCCACGTCCTTTTGATATAGAAAAAATCTGCCTCACCCGCCCGCGCGAGGAACTTTTCCAACGTATCCATGCGCGTACACAGCAAATGATGGAAAACGGCTGGTTGGATGAGGCCCGCGCCTTGTACCCGCTGCGTCATTTAAATGCCCTGAATACCGTGGGATACAAAGAGTTATTTGCATATTTTGACGGACAAATGTCGTTGGAACGGGCTATCGTTGATATTCAAACGCATACGCGCCGTTATGCCAAACGGCAGATGACTTGGTTCCAAAGGGATAATAGTTATCAGATGCTGCCCATTTCAGAATAGGTTATCATTCGGGTTTGCCCAATGTTACCACAGGCTCACTTTATTCTTCGTTTCTTTTTATATTGTTGTCCGCTAAAAGTTATGTATTTTTAGTAATTTACTGTTATTATGGTATTTACAGATAAATTATAAGATAATTCTTCTTTTCTTTTGTCTTGACACAAAAGGAAAAGAAGCAAAAGAAAAAGTCAAGGCTGTGCTGAAAAAAACTAAAAAATGACTTCATAAAGCTAAAGTTTACAAAACTCGCGCTGTTCTTTTTCGTTAAAGTCGTTTTTAATCATTGGCTTGAAGCGATGACCCACTGTTTTCTGATGCGCTCAAACAGTGTAAACTTCTTAACGCTTTATTCCATCATTTTTTTTGACGTTTTTTTCATCAAGGCCCTATTTTGGCGGCGGCGTGGGGTATTGTATATACAATATAAATCAATGATTATTAGTGTGATAGATAGCGTTTTGTTCTTTTTGCGTGCCAAAGGCACGCACTCTTAGTAACCTCATATAAGCGGAACGAAGTGGAGCGCAGTATGAGGTGGCAATGGCGCAGGCAACCAGCGTGCAGTGCACGCGCTCTCAGTAACCCCCGCTCAAACGAAAGTGCAGAGTGGCGATTGGATGCGCCTCTCGGACAAGCGTCTCGAAGAGACGCGACATGAAGTCTACCCCTGCTTTCATTCCTTCTTCTTTTCCTTTGTATTGATACCCAAGAAGCAAAAGCTAAGCTCATAAATTTTAGTTGATAGCAATATTTTGCAAATTAGTGTATATCAATATGATATGATTGTCTTCCAGATTTTTGTCTGGCAATAATAAAAAATTACAACGAATTATTAAAGGTTCATTGTTTTTATACTTTATTTTCTTTAAATTTGCAATCTCATTATTAATAAATAAATTCTTGTCGTTATGAGTATTATGATTAAAGAAAAGACCCTATTGGGAATCAATGGTGCTGGCCGTATAGGAAAATTAACCATTTGGCATCATCTTTTATCACGAAAATTTGACGGCATTGTTTTAAATGTAGGTCGTGAAGTGGGCAAAAACTTTGCTGATTTTGTGCATTCAATCACTACCGATTCAACTTATGGCACATTGAGTCATTTTCTTTATGGGCGTAGTGGCCGTCAGTGTCAAGTTGTGATTACAGATGCAGAAAATCACATCGTTGAAATTGATGGTTTTCCTATCAAAGTGCTTATTACAGAAAGAAATCCGAGAAATATCAACTGGAAACAGGAAGGGGTGCGTGTAGTAGTGGATTGTACAGGTAAATTTTTGGATCCTTCCTTGCCTGACAATGATGGCAAGGGTAGTATTTGGGGGCATATTACTGCGGGCGCGGAATATGTGATTGCCAGTGCACCGTTCAAAATCAAAAAAGCGGATTACAATGCTGAAGATACTCCAACGTTGATATATGGGATAAACAATACTTGTTTCAATCCGGAGCGCCACCATGTGATCTCTGCTGCGAGCTGTACCACCACCGGCTTGGCACACATGATCAAGCCTCTGTTGGAAGATCCTGAAACATGCAGCGTATTGACGGCATCTTTGACAACAGTACACGCCGCCACCAATACACAAAGCGTGTTGGATTCGGTCCCTTCTGCAGGCACTTCTGATTTGCGTAAAAACCGCTCGGTATTGAACAATATTATCCTCTCTTCAACGGGAGCCGCCAAAGCATTGGAACGCGTGATCCCGACCATCGCTCATTTCGGTTTTATGGCCGACTCTATCCGGATCCCCACCACATCGGTTTCTCTCATTTCATTGAATATTACTTTTAATTCCAGAATGAAAGAAAACGAGGTGCCGTATATTTCGGGTGATTATCTGCGTGATATTTACCGTCGTGCAGCGGAGGGTGAACAAAGAGGTTTGTTGAAATTCTCAATGGATCAAAATGTCTCAATGGATCTATTGGGATTGCCTGCTGCGATTGTCATTGAAGGAAAGGAAATCCATACCCGAACGGGCTTCCTCAAGATACCTTCCGAAATTTTGGAATCAATTCATATTAAAGATTTGCAAGATATAAATATCCCTGTTACCCATGCTAAAATTATGGGATGGTATGACAATGAGTTTGGAAGTTATGTAACCTGTTTGGGAAAATTAACAGAATATGTTGCAGAGCAGATTGATTAAAAATAAAAAAGGCGTTTCAAACGCCTTTTTTATTTTGTATCTTTTTCTTCTGCCGAATGTAGCGTATTCAACATCAGGCATACCATAGTCATGGGGCCGACTCCCCCGGGAACAGGGGTGATGGCTGAACACTGCGAAACCACTTCATCGTACTTCACATCGCCGCAAATGCGATACCCTTTTTCAGTTTCGGGGTCTGGAATGCGGTGAATGCCAATATCAATAACGGTAGCGCCTTTCTTGACATAGTCGGCGGTAATCATTTCGGGTTTCCCGATGGCAACCAATAAGATGTCGGCGGAAGCACATACCTCTTTTAGATTTTGCGTGCGACTATGGCAAATGGTTACGGTGGCATTCCCGTAAGCTGATTTTTCAGCCAAAAGCATAGCCAATGGTTTTCCGACAATGTTGCTGCGGCCTAACACCACACAATGTTTTCCGGCCACTTCTATTCCCGCACGTTTCATTAATTCAACCGTCCCATATGGTGTCGCCGGTAAGTATTTGGCTTCTCCTAAAAACAATTTTCCATTGTTAACAGGATGGAAACAGTCCATATCTTTCTCGGGATCCACGTGTGCAATGACGTGTTCCATGGAAATATGCTTGGGAAGCGGCAGTTGGATGATGTATCCGTGTACCTCTTCATCACGATTCAAAAAATCAATGGATGCAAGCAGCTCCTCTTCGGAAATATTTTCCGCATATTGGTAGATGGATGAAATGAACCCCACTTCTTTGCAAGCGCGACGAATACTCTCAATATAGGTTTTTGAAGCGCCATCCTCCCCCACAATAATAGCTGCCAAATGGGGAATGGCTAATTTTTTTGCTGCGCGTTCCTGAACCTTATCCGCAATCTCTTTCTTTATTTCCGCTGCTATTTTTTTCCCATCAATAATTTTCATGACTATTTTTTAATGTTGAATAATAACTTTGCGAATATGAACTTGTTGCTTTTGGTCAATAGCTTTGATGAAGTAAATGCCTTCGGCAAAGCCATCCACATTGATTTGTAGCGTAGCATCGTTAACGGCACAAGCGTGTATCAACTGACCAGTCATATTATAAATGTCAACATGTTGCAAATAATTCCCTTCGATGGTGATAGCATGAGAAGCAGGATTCGGATAAACGTTCAAACTATTCATTGTACTGTTGTTATCTTCAACACTTACATCAGTACAAGCATAGTTTGTAGGAATAGATTCGTAGCGGTTGGGGCAATTAGCCGTTACCGTATAGCAATAATTGCCATCTTGGTCAGTATCATCCGTGAAGCTTCCACCGATGACATTTTCTGCAATTAATTCATCATTCCGATATACATTGTAGGTATATCCGTTAATCACGGTGCCAGACAGAAAAATATCGTCAATACAAAGCATGTATTGATTATTGGATACGCAGTGAATGGCAACATATTTGGCTTCGGCAGGAATCGTATAACTATATTCTCTCCAAGTGGTGGTGGTAGTAACTTCACTGTTTACAGGGGAGAAATCACCTGCATTGTTTCCTGAAGTGGAATACTCAACATAAAATTTTTCATCAGCGTATGAAGATGAAAACGAACGTGCATAGAAACTTAATGTGAAAGGTTGGGTAAAATGCAATTGTGGACTCACAATGTAATCGTTGTTGGATACAGAAGAGAACCAACCACCTGTGGCGTAGGGGCAAGCCCAAAATTGAGTGCCTGAATGGGCAGATACCGATTCCATTCCAGTAGCTTCCTCTGGATTCATAATGATGTATGCCATTTTGGCGCCTTCGTTGGTGTATGAAATGTTTCTGAACTCACCGGTATTGGCATCGTCGCCATCAATGTACGACCAACCCACACTTCCGGGAGAATTGATGGTAAAGGCCGTGTGTGCTTCGGCATCGTCGCTAATGGTAATCGTTTCAACAGTAGAGTTGTCGTCCCAACTGATTGTTGCCGAATGATTATTGTTCAAAACGTGAATGCCTACCGGGGTTACACAATCGCCACCCAGCGCTGTCAGTTGGAGGGTGCCATACCATGTATCTCCTCCACTGCTCATCATTACATCAACAGTAAAATGGTAGCCTGTCGGAACATCTTGTGGAATCGCCACTTGGAACGCGTAGGGGAAGGAGGCGGTTCCTCCGTTTCCTGCCAAAGCAGAGCCATCTTCGCTATTGTCGATAAAGGTCAGTTGCGTATCGTTGCAAGAGAGAGAAACGTGTACATTCCCTGATGTGTTTGCCCCACCTAAGTTTTTGACTGTTAATGATAAATAACTGTTTTCTCCGGATGCGATTCTATCGGGCGTATAGCTATCTAAAACCAAATAGGGAACATTGCTTGGAGTGCAGTGGATAGTTTCATAAATAGTTGTTTTATTAAATGCTGTAACCACCAACAAGATCTCTCCATTCATAAAATTATGAGGGATGTTCACGCGACCGTGGGAATCTGTCAAGGCACTGTAGTAGGTATCATTCTGGGAAATACATACTAAAGCATCTTTCACAGGGGAATTATTGGCAGTGATGACGGTTTCAAATGGAATTCCGGAAGTGATAGCCATATTGGAAGAAGTGATTGTAACGGGTTGTTGGGTGCGAAGCTGCAAAGAGGCATCTCCAAAAGTCCCCCATGTTTGCATGGTTTCCCTATCATCCGTGGTATTACTTTCGGTAAGCATTAGGTTAAAACTATTGATGACAATGGAGCCCCAGCGGGTACGTTGTTCTGTCGTATTGATTCCAGATTGTCCGGAATAGAGATCATAATTAAAACCTCCACAAAGGATGTCAAAGAAATAGTCCTGCCCTCTTTGAGGTGGTGTCCATGCCTGACTGATGGAGGACATGAGGGTAACCACAGCGCCGCCATTCTCTTTTTTTAGCCATGCTTCTGCAAAACAATCGGAAGAATTATGGAAAGCCCCATTCAAACAAGCCACAGAAACAATGAAAGGCAATTTGGCGGCATTGGTTAGTTGTGAGATATGGGAAGTGCTGAAATTGGTTGTTACCCAATAGGTTACATCTCCATGACCACAATAAGCGATAGCCGATGCCCCTTGATTGATGTGATTTTTTAATGTTGTAACGGATTCATTTGGGGCATAATTCTGTAAATGAGTATTATAGGTGAAATTAGCCAGACGCTCTGTGTAGATACGTTGAATATGCAGGTAATCCACTTCACTGTCATCACCAGTTCCTTGCCCCTCATCAGAACCGATACCGATAAACGATTCACGCCAATCGGCCGACATATCGGGATTTTTTTCGTAGTTGATGGTCTTGTCCACTTGAACTGTCAGTTGGCTAAGAGAGCTGCAGGAAAACCGACCGATAGCGATGTCGGGAAAGTTATCGTTGCCGGCAACACACCCCATTTTCGGGTCGGTAGGGGAAGAGTCAACGGACGCGTCGGATTTAATATCGGCCCAGTCGCCCACTAATTGGACGTAAAGCAGGTTATTGTTGGCCAAATATTGGTTTTTGATGAGTGAAACGACGTTGGTGCCTCTCGAAACCACTTCTTTGCTAACATTGTAGCCCATCTCTTTTTTCCATTGGATGTAAGGCTCAATTCCCGATTCATAATCTGCCGTGGTAATTACCAAAATGTCCCCTATTTCTCCTGTAGCAAGTGCATCACGAGTGGGTTGGTAATTAAGGAACAGACTCTGGTACATTCCGATAGCGTCTTTTACAGGATGAGGATTGTCATTGATTAATGGATTGGTTGCGGGGGTGGTGTTTTCCACTAATTCCACGGTTACTTTGGTGGCAATCCGCAATACATGGGTAACTGCATTATACTGGAAAGGGTATAAGTGGACACTGGTTCCGCGCACATCACGAACAATGAACGGTTCCTCCATTGTTACAGCTTCTGCCGGGTAGTAGGAGTTCACCAAAGAGGCAGGAGCTATGGCATAGGGAATAGATTTAGGGTCTTGATTACGGTAGATGACCCCACGAGAAGGGAGTAGAGGAAGATTAAGAGTATCGTATTGATATTGGATGTCTTTAATGTTTAAGGTTACATTTTTGTCGGCGGGAAGTTGCAGACTTGCGCTGATACTAGGTAATTCTGCCCAGCCTTTTTCTTGTGTATAAGCAGAGGAGGAAAAATGGAGTTTTTGATAGGTGGTTTGCGCATACGTCACCTCATCCATTTCCCAATGATTGATTTCAAAGGTTACGTCATAAATGCCTGCTTGGGGCTGATGATAAGAAATCGTATAATCTTTTTGACTGTAAGAGAAAAAAGTCAAAAGGGTGGCGATAATAAAGGCGAATAATTTTTTCATATTTTGTTTTTTAAGCGGGCAAAAGTAAAAAAAAACAATTTGAAAAAAGTCAAAAAAATAAATAAAAAAAATATTTATTTCAGGATTAAAGTAGTAACTGATTATAAAAATAACATATTGGTTATTAGCAAGAAAGAAAGCGAGGCCAGTAGCCCCGCTTTAGATGTTTTCACAACGGAATAATCCTTATTGTGAATTGCTTCAAAAGTTTGGCGCAAAGATATAAAAAAATCATTGAAATATTGTAGTGGAATTGTTATTTTTGCATTTCATTTTAATTTATTCAATAATGAAGAAAATTCTTGGCCTTGACTTGGGCACCAACAGCATCGGCTGGGCAGTGGTGAATGAAGCTGAAAACGCAAACGAAAAATCATCAATAATAAAATTAGGTGTAAGAGTGAATCCGCTTACAGTTGATGAACTCACTAATTTCGAAAAAGGCAAAAGTATAACCACCAATGCTGACAGAACGCTAAAACGCAGTATGCGTCGAAACCTCCAGCGTTACAAATTGCGTAGGAATAATCTCATTGAGATTTTGAAGGGTAATGGTTTTATTGATGATGATACAATTTTGTCAGAAGATGGGAACAGGACTACTTTTGAGACCTATCGCTTGCGTGCTAAAGCCGCCACAGAAGAAATTACACTTACAGAATTGGCACGTGTCTTGTTGCAAATCAATAAAAAACGCGGTTATAAAAGCAGTCGAAAAGCGAAATCCACAGAAGAAGGTCAATTGATTGATGGAATGGAAATTGCGAAACGTCTTTACAATGAAAAACTTACACCAGGTCAACTTTGTTTGCAATTATTGAAAGATGGTAAGAAATATCTGCCCGACTTCTATCGTTCAGATTTACAGGCAGAATTTGATAATATTTGGAATTTCCAACGACAACATTATCAAAACCAACTTTCAGATTCCTTAAAAGAGGAACTGAAAGGAAAAAATAAGACCCAAACTTGGGCAATTTGTGCCAAAGCACTCGATCTTGTCGGGATTAAAAGGGTAACAAAAGGCAATGATTTAAAAGTAGAAAATTATCAATGGCGCAATGATGCTCTTTCACAACAATTCGGATTGGAAGAGTTGTCCATTGTTCTGTCGGAAATTAATGGTCAGATTAGCAATGCCAGTGGCTATTTGGGCAACATCAGCGACCGCAGCAAAGAATTGTATTTCAATCATCAGACTGTTGGTCAATACCAAATGGCTCAATTGGATAGGAATCCTAATTATAGTCTAAAGAATCAAGTATTCTATCGTCAAGATTATTTAAATGAGTTTGAAACCATTTGGGAGAAACAGTCCGAATTTCACAAAGAACTGACACCTGAACTAAAAAAAGAGATTCGCGATGGGGTGATCTTTTATCAGCGACCGCTTAAATCGCAGAAAGGATTGATTTCGTTCTGCGAGTTTGAAAGTCGGCAGATAGAGGTAGAGATAGACGGAAAAAAGAAATTGAAAACGATAGGAAGCCGTGTATGCCCGAAGTCATCGCCATTATTTCAGGAGTTCAAGATTTGGCAAATGTTGAACAATGTTCAAGTTATAGGAAAAGTCGTCCCAAACCGCCAGACAGATCTTTCCGGGAATACAGAATCGTTCAAACAGGGCAAGCGTTTCCTACACCAAGAAGAAAAGGAAAAACTGTTTGCAGAACTGAACTATAAAGAGAAGTTGTCCAAGAATGACGCTTTAAAACTGCTCTTTGACAACAGCAAGGACTTGGATTTAAATTTCAAACAATTAGACGGGAATCACACGCAAGCGGATTTGTTTGGAGCCTATCAGTCTATCATTGAAATGAGTGGGAATGGGGAATTTGATTTTTCTAAGATGCCATCAGAAAAAGCCCTTGAAACAGTATCAGAAATATTTAATGGACTTGGATTTGATACGGAAATTCTTCGGTTCAACTCATCGTTGGAAGGACAGGCGTTGGAACGGCAACCGATGTATAAATTCTGGCATCTCCTCTACTCTTTTGAGGGGGACAATTCCAATCTTGGCAATGAGAAATTGATTGAAAAGATAGAAACAGAATATGGTTTTGACAAAGAGTCTGCCACAACACTTGCAAATGTTGTGTTTCGCGATGCTGGTGATTATGGCAGTTTGAGTACAAAAGCCATAAGAAAGATTTTACCTCACTTGAAAGATGGACTGGACTATAGTGTGGCATGCGAATACGCGGGATATAGGCATTCGAAAAATTCT
>JAEEUY010000184.1 GCA_016290715.1 Bacteroidales bacterium | reverse complement strand
AATTTTGAAATGATTGGCCATTGTTTTCCTCAGGATAAAAAAGTGGTGAATTGTGTTATTTACGGAGGAGAATCGGAAGTATTTAAAAATCAAAGGGAGGACGCTTTTAATGAACATAATCTGAAAACGATTTCCTTTTCTAACGATTTGTCGCATTTGTTTGCCATTAAAGAGGCTTTGGAAAGAGGTGAAATTATTACGATTGAGTGTGATCGTGTATGGGGAAGCAAGAAAGTGTTGAAAGTGAATTTTTTAGGTCAGGAAACAACGTTCCCTTTAGGCCCCTTTATGCTGGCCGCACAGATGCATGTGCCGATTGCGGCGGTAGTCTTGCTTAAAGAACGGCGTACCCGTTATTGTGGTCTGGTCTCTGTTTTTTATCCCGATGACACCTTGCAAAGCACGAAAGAGAAAAGTGAAAAATTAGCCATGCAATATGTCCATTATTTAGAGAAAATCTTAAAGAAATGTCCGGACCAGTGGTTTAATTTTTTCGATTTTTGGGGGAGTTTTGAAAATACCTCTTTGCAAAAAGGATAAAATTAGTTGATTTTTTGAATAATTTTTATGTATCTTTGCAGTTGGAATGTTGAAAAATTTAAGATATTGAATATTAATGTTTTAGTAAAATAAATTGCCCCCGTAGTTCAGCTGAATAGAATGTCAGATTCCGGTTCTGAAGATCGTGGGTTTGAATCCCGCCGGGGGTACAGAATCCCGTCCGATTTGGATGGGATTTTTTTATTGATTCCCTAAAGGTGAATAGACTTGTCAATACCAATTATTGTTTTCTGAAATTCTTCGTTGGAACTTGTACTTGCGAGTCAACTTGTCCTTGAAGTATAGTATCGCATTTTCAAAATTGGTGACATCCGCCTTCCTATTTCGGGCAAGTATGAACTATCGCAATTGTGTTTGAGAACTTCGTTTGGAGCGTACTAAGGGGCATAAAAAAACACCCCGAACGATGTGTTCGAGGTGCTTTCTGTGTCTCAGCTGGGATTCGAACCCAGGACCCCATCCTTAAAAGGGATGTGCTCTACCTGCTGAGCTACTGGGACATCCTTTGTTTGAGGTTGCAAAAGTAGCACTTTTTTTGATATAATTTCAAAAATCAATAAATATTTTTTTATTAATTTTATCTAATTTTAAATCAATATTTTACGTTTTTTAATAAAGGAGGTATGGCATTCTTTATTTTTTTTCTGTTGGCTTTTTCGGAATGGAACTCTCGTTTTTTATCATAAAATAAGCAGTAAACTTCTTTTTTGCGGATAGTATATAGAGAGTGAAAAATCTTGAAAAATAAAATCAAAAATTATTGCCGAAAGAATGAAAATAATGCCTAACTTTGCGCGGCAAACTCAAAAAAAGATTTTTATATATTTTACAATTAATATCTTTGTTATGAATAAGATTGATGTACATCCTATTTTGGATATTCCGAAGACGGAAGAAGTTGTGTTTGAGTACAATGGAAAGAAGGTTGTGGGTTATAAAGGATACACTATTGCCGCTGCATTGCACCAAGCGGGATTCCCCATTCATAGTCATAGTGTAGATGGGCGCGAACGCTCTTTGGAGTGCGGTATTGGCAAATGCGGTGCTTGTCAGATGTTAGTGGATGGCGTTATTAAAAGAATTTGTGTTACCCCGGTGGATGGCGTAAAAAAAGTGCAGGAAATTCCGCAAAATTATTTTCCGGAAGCAATGCAACCTGCTTCGGAAAGAAAAAAGGTGTATAAAACACAAGTCATTATTATTGGCGCCGGTCCTGCTGGTCTGGCATGCCGTGAAATATTGAACCAACAAGGAATTAGCAACATCGTTGTAGATAACAACGAACGTGTGGGCGGACAGTTTAATATGCAAACCCATCAATTTTTCTTTTTCGAAAAAGAGAAGATATTTGGCGGTATGCGCGGTTTTGATATTGCAAAAACATTAGCAGGAGATGACCATACGGGAATTTTCCTCAATTCTACGGTTTGGGATATCTTGGAAGGCAAGAGAGTAGCCATCAAAAATTTGAAAGATGACAGTATTTACTACATAGATGCTGAATACTTAGTGGTTGCTACAGGAGCGGTTCCGTTTATGCCCGTTTTTGAAAATGACGATCTGCCAGGTGTATATACCGCGGCTGTTCTCCAGAAAATGATGAATGTTGAGCATACTTTACTGGGCAAACGTATCCTTTCCATAGGAGCAGGGAATATAGGTTATCTTACTTCTTATCAGGCTACTCAAGCGGGAGCTGAGGTAGTGGCTATTGTGGAAGCAATGGATCATGAGGGAGGCTTCCCGGTGCAGGCGAATCGTGTGCGCCGTCTGGGTATTCCTATCTACACTTCCCACGTGCTTCTGCGTGCTATCCCTAATGCCGATAATACGGGAATTGTTGGTGCTGTGATAGCTGAATGTGAGAATTTCAAACCTGTTCCGGGAACAGAAAAAACAATAGAAGGAATTGATGTTATTAATATCTGTACGGGCTTGATTCCTGATAGTCAATTGCTTGTCAAGGGGAAAGAGGTCTTCGGCCTGAATGTCTTTGGCGCTGGCGATGCAGTTCGTGTAGGGGAAGGCACCTGTGCAGTTCTTCGCGGTAAGCAAGTCGCTCTTGAAATTGCCATGCAGATGGGGAAACGGGTTAATTATGATGAATATCTTGCCGTTTCTAAAGAGTATATTGATGCCCAACAACGTCCAATTTGTGTTTTAGCACAATCGAACAAGCCGGATGCTGCTCGTATGAATGAGAAGGGTTTTGTGGTTGCCGACTGTTTATATGGGTTTGCTTGTAATCCTTGCTCTTTCTCTTGTCCGCAAGGGGCTATCACCAAATCATCCACTTCAACCGTTCCTACGATTGATTACAAAAAATGTATCGGATGTATGGAATGTGTTTCCCATTGTCCAGGTTTGGCGATCTTTGGCTATAATTTGCAAAAGAATTGGCTCTTCCTGCCAATTGAGTATCATGTGGATGTCAATTCTAATGTTGTTCTTATCAATGATTTGGGTGAAAAAGTTGGCGAAGGTGTGGTGGAACATATAAAGATTAATGAGAACAAAACCAATGTCGCCCGTGTAAAAGCAACAGATATTTCAGGAGAAAAGTTGACTCAGGTTACTGGTTTTATCCTGAAAGAGAAATATGGCAAAAAGGTGGTGATGAATCCGTATAAAAAAGAGGATAAAGCGCCGGCGTATGTTTGTCATTGTGAGGATGTTCAGATTGATAAATTGTTGGAAGTTATCGGTGATAGAAAGATCATTTCGGTGGATGAGTTAAAGCATACCACCCGTATTGGTATGGGAACCTGTCGTGGAAAACGTTGTATCCCGAGAGTGAAACAATTGTTGCGTACATATGGTATTGAAGTGGTAGGAGATGCAACTCCCCGCGGACCGTTATCCAATCAATTGACCATCAATGATATGCAACCTGCTACGGTTCCGGCAGAATTGATTAGTTCCACGAGTAAAGCTACCAAGAAAGTGGAATGCGAAGTGTTTGTGGCTGGTGGTGGCACTGCGGGTAGCGCCTTGTTCCGCTATTTCTCTGAAAATGGGAAAAAAACAGTGCTTTGCAATGCCGAACGTGGTGCTTCGTGGCGTTGTATCGGAGGTGGGCGACCTGCCTTCTCTGTACCGGAAATTGCCGATATAGCCAATCATAACCAAGAGATATTCAAAGAATTACAAAGCAAAACCAATGTGGGCTATTACCCCATCCGTTATATAGGCTTCGCTCATGATGAAGCTACGTATAAATCATTGGAGGCTTCATTAGCGTGGTCGGATGGTTATATGGTCGATAGAAAAGATTTCCAAAAAGAAATTTCTCCGTACTTCAACCCTAACCTGAATACCTATAGTGCAGCACTCGTTACCAATAACTGTTGGCAGGCTACACCGGGACGTGTGATTGATTATATTCGCCACCTTGCTTGCGAAAAAGGAGGTGTCTTACTTGAAGATTGCCGTTTGTTGGAGGTACAACGTACCGACAAGGGTTATATGGCTCTGGTATATACGCACGACAAGGAATTTGTGGAGTATCATTGCGACCATTTCGTCAATGCTTTGGGTTACCAAGCAGGTAAATTTGCGAAACAATTGGGTATTGAAACAGGCCTGTATCCGATTAAACATCAGGCATTTATAACGGGTCGTTTGCCTATGTTGGGCAAAAATGGAGATTGTTTGGATATGTTGATCGATCGTCGCCGTTATAAAGGATTTTCCGCAGTTTATGGCCAGCAATTTAAGGAGACAGGTCAAATTATTGGGTGCGCCTCTCCTGGAACCGATGCCGCCGAAGCAGGTAAAAATCTGAAGTACAATGCACAAGATTTCTTGGAAATCTGTGCGGAAATGTTCCGCGAATGGATTCCTCAATTAGGGGCCGTTAGTTTCCAAGCTTTCTGGGCAGGCTATTATACAGAACCTCGCTATATTATTGACCCTGAGCATGGTTTGCTCGTCGGTCTGCAAGGACATGGTTTTATGTTGGGACAATACTTGGCCAAAATTTATGTTGACAAATGGATGGGACGTGAAACACCTTCCTATTTGGATCGTTTGTTGCTTAGTGGAGATGGATTGACGGAAAATTCATTTAAATAGCCATTACAAGTTGCAAAATTTGTGTTTCCTGTGTGGAAAATCCATACAGGAAAACTGTTTTGTAACTTCTTTTTTTATATGTAAGTTAAAGATATATAATATTTTATATAATTAGAAATGAAATCAAAATACATCGTTTTACTCCTCTTTTTCGTTTTGCTTGGAGGCTATATGTATGCACAAGATTGTCCGCAAGTGGATTGTCCGGGGCGTTGTGGGCGCTTTACAGATAATAATGGGGACGGTTTTTGCGATTATGGGCATCTTTCCAAACCTGTTCAAGGGGAAGATACTGTTCAGCAAAATATGGTCCCTGCAAAAAAAGAATCAGAGCCCGCAACAGAAAAAAAAGAAGAACAATCGTATCTGCTTCAAGATACGGATGTTAATGTTTTGCAAGATTCAGTCAGTATCGTTTCAGAAGAGGAAACAGCTTCCCCTACACTGTCTAAAAAATATCATTTTATCACTATCTTTTTAACTACCTTGGGTTTCTATATTGTTTCTGTTGTTTTGGTTAAAACAAACCTGATAAGCAAGCCAGCACATAGAAAAATATGGAATGTCTTACTCTGTATTACTTTTTTGGTTTCAGGAATTTTAGGATTGTTGTTAGCTGTTTTTATTGATTATCAATATTATCCTAGTGTTTATATGCTGTTAGTACGTCTTCATGTTCAGTTCGGTATCGTTATGGCGATTATTTCTCTTTTTCACCTTTTTTGGCATATCCCATACTACAAAAGTCTATTCATAAAGAAAAAAGAATCTGTTGCATAGCATGAAAACCCCACGCTTTGTACTTTTTCAAAAGCAATTCCATTGGACGATTATGGATACCTATATCCTGAAAAAATTTTTAGGGTCGGTATTTTATTCCATCGCATTGCTGATGACGATTATCATTGTTTTTGACATCTCTGAAAATGTGCAGCGTTTCTTGGATCATAATGTGCCTGTGAAACTGATTATTTTTCAATACTACTTTAATTTTATTCCCTACTTCATCAATCTTTTTTTTCCATTATTTACCTTTATATCAGTAATTTGGTTTACTTCAAAGTTATCAGGGAATAATGAAATTATATCATTCTTTAATGGGGGAGTGAGTTTCTACCGTTTTTTGATTCCGTATATGACAGGAGCATTGATTTTATGTGTGCTTTCCATGATCTTTGCTAATTTCATTATTCCGGATACCAATGTGCGGTTGAACAAGTTCAGGGAAGAGAATATGTACAGGAAGAGGTATATTACGAATACAAATATCCACTTCAAAAGTGCCCCTAATACATACGTGTATGCGGAAAGATGGCGCAAACAAGATGCAGGAGCCGATAATTTGACCGTGGAGGTGTTGGGGGATGACAAGGTGAACTATAAATTGCATGCCGACTGGGCAAAATATAATGATACAACGAAATGTTGGCAGTTGTTTACTTATCGTATCCGCTATTTTGATGAAACAGGAGAACACGTTGAATTAGGGGAAAGATTGGATACGGCATTTAACTTTCTCCCCGAAGATTTTAATGACGATGTGAAAGTAGCCGAAACATTGGGCTATCGTAGTTTGAAGAAATTTATCCAAAAAGAAAAAGAAAAAGGCTCAAGTTTGGTGAAGAGTTACCAAATTGAACAACAAAAACGTATGGCTAATCCATTCTCTATCATTATTATGACTCTTTTAGGCTTGAGTGTCGCAGCCCGAAAATCAAGAAGAGGAGTGGGAGTGCATATTTTCGTGGGGCTGTTTTTCGTGTTTACCTTTATCCTATTTCAGCAAATATCAAACGTGTTCGCCGTGGCAGAACAACTTTCTCCCGCCATGGCTACATGGTTGCCCAACATAGTTTACTTCCTCATCTCTTTGATATTGATACATTATACACCTAAATAATATGATGTTTAACAATTATTGATAATGGATGAATTATTTGAAAGTTTCAGTAAGAAAAATATTTTAGTGGTGGGGGATGTGATGGTGGACGCATACCTGTATGGTAATGTGGCACGCATTTCGCCAGAAGCACCAGTGCCTATTGTGGATATAAGCGAAAGAATATATCGGCTGGGTGGGGCGGCCAATGTCGCTTTGAACTTGAAATCGTTGGGAGCAACCCCCTATTTGTGCTCGGTGGTCGGAAACGATGAAAAAGGGAAACTGATTCTTGATTTGATGCGTGAAAAAGAACTGTTTACACAAACTATAGTACATTCTAATGAGCGCCGAACTACACTTAAGTACCGGATTATTGGAAATAAATCCCAAATGCTTCGCGTGGATGAGGAAGACTTAAATGCATTGAATGAGACGGAACAGGGAGCATTGCTTCAAATTATATGCAACTTATTAGATAATAATAAGATAGATGCTATTATCTTTGAAGACTATGATAAAGGAGTGTTGACAGCGAAAAACATCAATACTATCGTAAATTGGGCAATTCAAAGAAATATTGTGGTGACGGTTGATCCTAAAAAACGTAATTTTGGACATTATCAAGGTGTTACCTTGTTTAAACCTAATTTAAAAGAATTGAAAGAGGGGGTGCATTGTGAGGAAAGTGTACTTTCGTTGGAAACGATTCAACAAATGATGAAAGATTTTGCCCAAAATAGCCAAATACATTATTTGTTTACCACCTTATCGGAAAAGGGTGTCGCAATGTATGATCGTGAACAGGATAAGTTTTACCATTATCCTGCGTATTTGCGAAAAATAAGCGATGTCTCAGGAGCAGGCGATACAGTTATCGCAGTTGCCACACTTTGTATTTTGGCTGGAATTTCTCCGGAACTGACTGCTCAAATTGCTAATTTGTCTGGAGGAATTGTTTGTGAATACGCCGGTGTTGTCCCTGTTTCGTTATCACAATTAAAATCAGAAATAGAAAAACATCAATTGCTTTAATATACATATTATACATTATGGAGGAAATAGACAAAATACACTATCGTTTTTCTGCTCCTATTCAAATAAAAATGTGCGATTTGGATCCGTTTGCCCATGTGAATAATGGTGTGCAATGCAATTATTTTGATTATGGACGTAGTCAGTATTTTGAAAAGGTATTTGGAGAAAAAATAGATTGGACTACCATGGATATGGTGCTCGCTCACATATCGTTGGATTTTAAATTGCCTATTAAAATTCATGATGAGATTATATGTCAAACAACTGTTAAATCATTGGGCAACAAGAGTTTCCAAATGATTCAACAACTCAAGGATCAACAATCTGGCCAAGTAAAAACAATCTGTGAAAGTGTGTTGGTGGGTTTTGATAGGGAATCAGAAAAGTCTATTCCAATCAGGGAGGAATATAAGAAGGCTCTTATCAAATTTGAGCAATTATAGAAATAGCTGATACTTTTAAAGTATTGATATTTATATTGTTAAATAAATGTAGTTATACAAATCAGAGCAAAGATAATTTTGAAGGTATATTTTTGCCCTTTTATTTATTTGAAACTAAAATTTATAATAATGAAAAAAATATTTTGCTTAACAATGATTTTGCTGGTCGCGATGAGTGTGAATGCCCAACTCAATGCACCAACACCCTCCAGTCCGATGAATGGTGCAACACTTACTTCCATTTCGGCATCCTTGCAATGGAGTACGGTTAGTGGCACCTCCCGCTACCAGTGGCAATGCGATACGACAGAGGATTTTGATTCCCCGCTATTGGTACAGGGAAGTACCAGTTCATATTACGCAACGGCGAGTGGCTTGCATTTTGGACAGACCTACTATTGGCGGGTACGGGCATGTACGGCAGCCGACACGTCGGATTGGTCCTCGGTGCGCAATTTCACCACGCCGTCATTGATTACCTTGACATCACCAGCAAACGGAGCCAATGTAACGGCGATATCGCCGTCGCTGGAGTGGACTTCCATCTCAGGCACCTCCCGCTACCAGTGGCAATGCGACACGACCCAGGCAGTAGACGGGATACGAGTTCTGCGCGGGTGACTGGAGTTCAGTCGTGTGCTGGTCCGTTGTTTGCATTTTGGACAGACTTACTACTGGCGGGTACGGGCATGTACGGCAGCCGACACGTCGGATT
>JAEEUY010000017.1 GCA_016290715.1 Bacteroidales bacterium | reverse complement strand
CACTCCCACAGTAGTTTACACCGCCCCAATACTGCGCGGAGACGATGGTGCAACCGCCAGTTTCTATGTCGTTAATTTCGGATCTGAAGGCTTTGTCATCGTAGCCGGCGATGATCGGTCGCAACCGATTTTAGCATATTCTGATGAGGGTGCCTTCGTTGCCGAAAACATACCCGACCATATACGCTTTTTCTTAGATGGATACACACAAGAAATTCAATATATTATTGATAATCAACAATATAATAATAAAACCACACAACAACAATGGGAGATGTTACTTTCAGAGAACACTCTTTCACACAAAGATGGAAATGTAGTCGTAGGTCCGTTGCTGGGCGACAACCAATGGAACCAGACACAGTATTACAACGACCTCTGTCCAGTCGACACCACGGGGGACCCTGCATACGGCGGTCACACTCCGGTGGGGTGCGGTGCGGTTGCCATGGGACAAGTGATGCACTATTGGCGATTTCCCGCCACCGGCACTGGAAGCCATTCCTATAACAGCGACTATGGTACCCTTTCAGCCAACTTTGGGGCAACGACTTACCATTACGAGAATATGCCTGATGAACTCTCCACCACTTATCATCCGGATAGCTGTGTGGAAGCAATTGCCACTTTGCTGTACCACTGTGGCATAGCCGTCAATATGTATTATAGTCCATTTGCAAGTGGGAGTTATTACGACGACATTGTGTTAGCGCTCTCCCTCTATTTTCGCTATCCCACTACCATACAATACATTGAGCGAGGAAATCTTTCGTCTGCACAATGGCTCAATTACATGAAAAGCGAACTTGACGAAGGGGCACCTTTCATGTACGCAGGAAGCGGGAACTATAATAGACACATCTGGATTTGCGACGGCTATCAGGACGATGACTTTTTCCATTTCAACTGGGGATGGGGCGGTCAGGAGAACGGCTACTTCACAATAACTAACTGTAGCTCAAACGGTTTCAACAGCAATCATGCCATCACTATCGGTATCCGTGCCCCACAATTGACCGATGTTATCAGGGAAAATAGCGAAAAAAATATCAGGGCATTTCCCAATCCCACCAATGGAATTGTACGTATGGAAACGAAAGGGCAGCCCGTTATAGCAGTAGAGGTTTTCGACCTGTTCGGGAAAATGCTATCCCATCAAAGCGTAGGCGAGAATGTGTTTTCAGTTGATTTATCTAACTATAATGCTGGAACTTATATACTCCGTTTCATCACCAGCGAAGCTACCGAAACAGTTAAGGTTGTCAAATTTTAACGGGAATTAGAATTGCCTCCCCAAAAGCACTCGTTTTTCCTTTCCTCGCAAACCCAAAAACAAGTAAACTTGGGTTAATAAACAAGGGAAAATCCATATTGGCACGTTTTTTTTCATGGTTTGTCAAATATTCTTCAAAAAATTGTATTTTTGCCGCGGTTTTTAACAAAATAACGAATGTAGAATTTAGCAGTATCCACAAGGAAAGGAGGTGATCAATGGTTGATACCATTAGTTTCGGTATGCTGAAATGGCATCATATTACAAACCCGACAGTAGAAGACTTGGATTTCTTACGAAACAATTTCCATTTTCACCCCTTGGATATTGAAGACTGTTATAGTTTTGTGCAACGTCCCAAAATTGACGTTTATGATGATTACTATTTCATCGTTCTGCATTTCCCCTTGTTAGATGCACGCACCAACTTGGTCAGGACAGAGGAGACAAAAATTTTCTGGGGGCACGACTTTATCATTACCGTTGGCAACTCCCACTACGTGGTTCAAGATCTCTTCAACCTCACCAAAATCAACCCTGAAGAGATGGAAGAAGATGATACTATCGGCGGCACCAGCGATGGTATCCTGTACAAAGTGCTTTATCGTATGATGAAAGAAACTTTCCTCATTGTAGAACGTTTAGGCACAGAATTAGAGAGCATTAACCACGACTTGTTTGACAGAAAAGCAGAAAAAACCATCGGCAAAATTTCTATTTTCCGTAAAAATATCATTCAATTAAACACTATGTTCAAGCCCCAATTAAGGCTCTTCCACAACTTTGAATCCGGAGAAATCAAAGGCTACGTGGAAGATATGGAAGACTATTGGGGTAATATTTTGGACTTTTACCAGAAAATGTGGGATATGATTGACGACTATGGGGAATTGGTGGCTGGTTTGTCCAGTACTTTCGATTCAATGCAGGCCAACCGAACCAATGAAATCATGCGCATGCTTACTATCATCTCCACGATTGTACTTCCACTAACCTTTTTTACAGGACTTTACGGAATGAATGTTGCCCTTCCTGGCGCGGGGCACCCATGGGCATTTTGGGCGGTTTTAGGAGGATGTGCACTCACCATCATTATCCTACTTTACTTCTTCTGGAAGAAGAGGTGGCTATAAGATATTTATTATCAATTAGATAAAATTTTATCTCTATTTCAAGAGATAGCTATATTTTTTTTACCTTTGCTTTTCGTTTCTATGACCGTAAATTATGATAAAGAATTTCTTTCTTTTTGTCATCTTATGGTGTGCCACCATAGGATTGATGGCACAATCAACGAGTAGTAATGGACTGAAATACAATAATTTCCGCAATAGATTAAAAGAAGAGATGCTTATCTATTCCGGCAATGGGATGGATAAAGGCACTCATCTGCCCATGGAGCGCAAAACCGTGGTGAATGGGAAAACGGTAGGCTATTGGGCCGACGGCATTTGGTGGCAAGGGCACTACTTGGCGGTTTTAGCTACAGAGTACCGACGTTTACAACTGGAAGGGAGAGATACAGAGGCCACTCTGCAAGAACTCAAAGCCGCACTGGATGTTTACGACCGTTTGGATTTTGCTGCTGAACGTTGCTGGGGAACTGATACTTTCACCTCAATAAACGGCTTTTATATTCGGGATGATGTTTCCAACACAGAAGGGAAGCGACTAAACTTGGATGAAGTGCAGAGCGACTATCATTTCTATTGTGGTAAAACAGATGCTTTTCGCCATGGCCCCTCGCAAGATCAGGCATGGGGCACCTATCTTGGTATCGCCTTGATACAAAAATTTGTAGATGATACTGCCGTACTCCGCCATTCTGCAGATATTGTAAAACGATTGGTACGTGGCATGCAATATACCGATGAAAAGGGAAAACCGCATTGGCAAATCATGAATCCTGTTACAGGAAAAATTGTACAAAAAGAGGGGGACATACAATGGTTGCAATATGCCCACGGAACCATTGGAACCATGCTTACAGGAGAAAACATGCATTTCGGCAATTCCAATAAAAACCGCTGGAAAAACATTTGGGAAATACTGCAAGACAATGTGTTAGCTGATCGTGACGGGCACTTCACATGGTATGGAGTGATGGCTTTGGCGGCGGTTATGAATGACGGCGGCAGCAGAAGTTGCTACGACTGGATGATCAAAAAATGTGATAAAATTGTCAAACGCCGCCCCGACTTGAAACAAACGATCATTTTCCCTCACCTACCCCTCATCAATGTGGTCTTGCATGGCTACACAGGGAAATCACTCCTTCCCAAAGAGATCTACACCGATTACTTGTCATTAGCCCCCGAAAATGGCGCTAACGCCCAAATGATCAATGGAGAAGAGATACGCACCGATGCCCCTTGGAACTCATTATCACTCTTCTGTCCGTGGCATAACTATGAATTAGGCACTTTCAATATGCTTGATTACATGTTACTTTACAATTTGGTGGAATTAGTTTATCCATAACTTAAAACTTTTTTCTACTTTTGCCTGCTAAAATCATTATTACAAAACAATATTCTATGAAAGACGAAACTGTTAATCCTCTTCAAGAAGAGAATGAGGTTAGAATGCCTGAAAATGCTTATACCGAACTCCGTGAGGGAGAAGAATATAAGCCCATTTTATTGTCAGACAGAAGATATCCGGAAATCAATGTTTGGACTGTTGTTTGGGGTATTTTGATGGCAATTGTATTTTCCGCAGCCACAGCTTATTCAGGGCTTCGTTTCGGACAAGTTTTTGAAGCGGCGATTCCCATTGCCATCATTGCTGTAGGGGCATCAACCATTGCCAAGCGCAAAAATGCACTTTCTGAAAACGTAATCATCCAATCCATCGGAGCAAGTTCCGGAGTGATTGTGGCGGGGGCTATTTTCACCCTTCCTGCCATCTATATTATTCAAGAGAATAATCCGGATATTGCATTAAATGTCAACTTTTTCCAAATATTTTTAGCCTCTTTGTTTGGCGGTTTCTTGGGAATATTGTTTTTAATTCCTTTTAGAAAATACTTTGTTTCCGACATGCATGGGAAGTACCCATTTCCCGAGGCCACTGCCACTACCGAGATATTGGTTTCGGGAGCCAAAGGGGGAAACCAATTAAAATTATTGTTAACCAGCGGATTGATTGGTGGAATCTATGATTTTTGTGCGGGAACTTTCCAATTCTGGTCGGAAACCATCACCACCAGAATGAGCACGTGGGGGGAACAATTTGCCATGAATCATAAATTTGTTTTCAAGATGAACAGCGGGGCTATTCTTCTTGGAACGGGTTATCTGATTGGTTTGAAGTACGCTACCATTATTTGTGCGGGGTCTTTTCTTTCATGGTGGTTCATCGTTCCTTTGCTCGGTTCTTACGGAGTAACTGCTGACGGCGTTTTAATGAGCACCATGGATCCCGACCTTATCTTCTCCGATTATGTACGCTATATTGGTATCGGTGGCATTGCCATGGCCGGCATCTTGGGCGTTATCAAGTCGGCGGGGGTTATCAAAACCTCTATGGGAACCATTTTCAAAAAGAATGAGAGTGCCTCTACGGAAGAGCAGAAAATCATCCGCACCCAACGCGACATTTCCATGAAAATCATTCTTTTTGGATTTATTGCGGTACTTGTCCTCATGGGCATATTCTTCTTCTTCGGTGGATTACAGATGAACCCGATACAGGTTCTCGTCGGCATTTTAGTGGTATTCCTATTTGCCTTCCTGTTCACCACCGTCGCCGCAACTGCCATCGCAACAGTGGGCAGCAACCCCGTTTCCGGTATGACTATGATGACCTTGATTCTATCTTCCTTTATCTTGTCAGCTGTTGGTTTGCAAGGTGGGGCTGGTATCATTACCGCATTGATTGTTGGAGGCATCGTCTGTTCGGCGCTTTCCATGGCAGGCGGTTTTATTACTGATTTAAAAATTGGTTATTGGATTGGCTCTTCTCCTTATAAGCAACAAGCGCTCAAATTTGTAGGAACTTTTGTGTCTGCGCTTACTGTTGGCGGTGTAATCATGTTATTATCTGAAACCTACGGATATGATGCCAACAATGGCGGATTGGCTGCACCTCAAGCCAACGCCATGGCTGCCATCATTGAACCGCTCATGTCTGGAGGAAGTGCGCCTTGGGTATTATATATTATCGGTGCTATTTTAGCCCTGCTCCTTGACCGTCTTGGCATTCCGGCACTGGCATTCTCTTTGGGGATGTTCCTGCCGTTGCAATTAAATATTCCATTGTTGTTTGGTGGATTTATTGCTTGGTTTGTGGGCACACGCAGCAAAGATGAAGTTATCAACAAAGCGAGAAAAGAGAAAGGAACCCTCTTGGCTTCCGGACTATTGGCAGGAGCCGCCATTATGGGTGTCATCAGCGCCATTCTGAAAGCAGCGGGTGTCAACGTTGCCATGCCCGAACAATGGATCGCCTCTACCGGCTATAATCTCCTCACTATTTTGATGTACATTGTTCTTTGTCTCTACCTCATTCTGCACTCTATGAAGACGAAACAAGCTTAGACGGTCATTCTCAAATTGTGGCAAGAAATGAAATTCCGAACTATTATTCCTGTCCCTCTCTACCCTTTCAAAATTTCGCTGAAAAATCACTTATTTTTCATGGGGTCCTGTTTTTCGGAACATTTTGCGCACTTTTTCCAAGAACGCCGATTCAAGGCAAACGACAACCCTTTCGGTATTCTTTTCAACCCGCTTTCTATAGCTTTTGCCTTAGATTTGATGACGGGAAATCGCGTTCTTTCAGAACATTTCTTCCAATATTTTGATGGAAAATGGATCAGTTTTGTCCATCATGGCAAGTTTTCTCACCCCGACAAGGAAGTGTTTCTCTCCAACATCCATCACGAATTAAGCGAAGCGCAAGAATCTATTCAACAGACTGATTATCTTTTTATTACATTAGGAACATCCTATTATTACTTCCATCGGGAAAAGCAAATGGTGGTAGCAAATTGCCATAAAGTACCTGCCGCCGCTTTTGAAAAAAAATGTGCCAATATCCAACAGATTACCGAAGCATTCAAACCTTTTTTTGCGTGGAGAAACCTTTCTAACCCATCGCTCAAAATTATTTTTACCGTTAGTCCGGTGCGCCACCTGGCAGACGGATTTCACGAGAACCAACTCAGCAAATCCATTTTGCATTTAGCGGTAAAAGAGCTTATGGAACAATATAAAGATGTGTATTATTTCCCCTCATACGAGATTTTCAACGACGACCTTCGCGATTATCGTTTTTATGATAAAGACTTGTGCCATCCCTCCCCTCAAGGTATTGAATATGTGGAAGAAATAGTGTTACAAAGTTTCTTTGATGAACCTACTGTCCAACAAATAAAAATAATAGAAAAAGAAAACAAGCAACTTCAACACAGACCATTGTTAATTGTTGAAGAAAAAAAATGATTATGAGAAAAAAAGTGGATTTTTTGGTTATCGGCTCCGGCATAGCAGGATTATGCTTTGCATTAAAAGCCTCCAATTATGGGAAAGTGTGTATTGTAACGAAAGCGAAAGCAGACGACACCTCCACCCGCTATGCCCAAGGTGGGGTGGCCGCGGTCATGTACCATCCGGACACATACGAGAAACACATTGAAGATACAATGGTGGCAGGCGACGAGCTTTCAGATAGGAGAATTGTGGAAATCACCATTCGTGAATCTACCGAACGTATCATGGAATTAGTGGAATGGGGCGTTGAATTCGACAAGACAAAGTCAGGCAAATTTGCATTGGCAAAAGAAGGCGGGCATTCCGAATTTCGCGTTTTACACCATAAAGACATTACGGGTTTGGAAATTGAAGAGAAGTTGGTTGCGGCGGCACAAAAGAACCCCAATATTGAAATCATGGATAACCATTTGGCCGTAGAAATCATCACCCAGCACCACCTCGGCATTGAGGTCAACCGACATACTCCTGATATAACTTGTTATGGCGCATACATTTATAATCCTGACAATCAGCAAGTATGCACTATCCTGTCCAAGGTAACCATGATGGCTACCGGCGGCATCGGTCAGGTGTATGCCAATACCACCAACCCCACCATTGCTACAGGAGATGGAATAGCGATGGTTTACCGCGCAAAAGGAGCTGTTCGTGGCATGGAATTTGTACAATTCCACCCCACTTCGCTATACAACCCTTCTGAAAGGCCTTCCTTTTTGATTACAGAAGCCATGCGCGGCGCCGGCGCCATCCTAAAAGACAAAGATGGCAACGAATTCATGCACAAATACGACGAACGCGGCTCTCTCGCCCCTCGCGACATCGTGGCCCGTGCCATTGATAACGAAATGAAAATAAGTGGATGCGACCACGTATATCTTGATGCCACGCAAATCCCCGCCCACGAGATTTTCAATCACTTTCCGAACATCTATGCCAAATGCCTGAGCATCGGCATTGACATCACCAAAGAGATGATTCCCGTTGTCCCTGCTGCCCACTACTCCTGCGGCGGCATCCTCGTGGATGAATGGGGACACAGCACCATCAAAAACCTATACGCTTCCGGAGAGTGTTCCTCAACAGGACTGCATGGAGCTAACAGACTGGCATCCAATTCATTGCTTGAAGCATTGGTTTTTTCTCACCGCTCCTGTCTGAAAGCAGTTGAAGAAATCAAACACATCGATTTTTGCGAAGAAGTCCCCGAATGGAACACCGACGGCACCGTCCTGAATGAAGAAATGGTACTCATCACCCAGTCTAAAAAAGAGGTCCAAACCATCATGTCCAGCTACGTGGGTATTGTTCGTTCCAACTTACGCTTGCAACGTGCCTTCGACCGTCTCGATATCCTTTACAGGGAAACGGAAGAACTCTACAAAAGATCCATTCTGAATCCCGAAATATGTGAATTACGCAATATGATCAATGTCGGTTACCTGATTATCCGCAATGCCATGGCACGCAAAGAGAGTCGCGGCCTGCACTACTCCTTAGACTACCCACACCATATTGATGCAAACCAAACCACCGAAGATAAATTGTAATTTGCCTATTGGCCATTTTTTCGTAAATTTGCCCTCTTTTAATGCTTTGTTTCTTCATTCCCAATGATTAGCAAGAATAAGATTACTGAAATAAAAAAATTAGCGCAAAAAAAATTCCGTGAGGAATTGGGGCTTTTTATTGTTGAAGGGACCAAATCCGTCATTGATTTATTGTCCTCACAATTAATTATCAATGAATTGTTTGCGACAGATGAATGGATACAAAAGCATCAAAAGAGTTTGAATGATGTACCTTATTCTGCCATTTCTTTTTCAGAATTGGAACGAATCAGTTGTTTGAAAACGCCACAAGAAGTATTGGCCATCGTAAAGATTCCCTCTTTCGATATTCAAAATATTGATTTTCAAAAACCCATTTTGGTCTTGGATGGCATTCGCGACCCTGGCAATTTGGGCACCATTATTCGTACTGCCGACTGGTTTGGCATCAGACAAATCGTCTGTTCCGACGATTGTGTTGAGATGACCAATCCAAAAACCATTATGGCTACCATGGGGTCATTTTCCAGAATGGATGTTTATTATACAAACCTGCCTGATTTTTTAACATCTTCCCATATCCATGGAACTATCTATGGAACTTTTATGCAAGGAAGTCCCATACAACATATTGAATTTCAGCTCAATGACATCTTAGTTATTGGGAATGAAGCCAATGGCATCTCGGAAGAAGTGGAAGCACTCATCCAAGAAAAAGTGCATATTCCCTCGTATGCGATTTCTGACACCAAAGCGGAATCCCTGAATGCTTCCATTGCCACTGCCATTGTTTTGTATCAATTTTGCAATAAAATTTTTGAAAAATGAGTGATAAAAAACGTTTTTTAATTTCAGGAGGAGGAACGGGTGGACATATTTTCCCCGCCATCGCCATCGCCAACCGCATTAAGAAAGTAGTGCCCGAAGCTGAAATTCTATTTATTGGAGCAGATGATAAAATGGAAATGCGACGTGTTCCTGACGCAGGCTATCGCATTGAAGGGTTGCATATTTACGGCATCTCCCGCGATTTTTCCCTAAAAGGAATCATCAAAAACATAAAACTGCCTTTCGTATTGATGAAAGCGATGAAAAAGGCAAAAAAAATCATCAAAGATTTCCAGCCCGATGTGGCTATCGGTGTTGGCGGATTTGCCAGTGGTCCCGCTTTGCGTGCCGCAAACTCATTGGGAATCCCCACGCTCATCCAAGAGCAGAACTCCTATCCGGGCGTTACCAATAAAATACTATCGCAAAAAGTATGCAAAATTTGCGTTGCATACGATGGATTAGAAAAATACTTCCCTGCCGAAAAAATTGTCAAAACCGGGAACCCTATCAGGGACGAGATTCTACACATTGAGAAAAAACGGCCTGAAGCTTACCAATTCTTCGGACTCGCACCAGAGAAAAAAACGCTGCTGGTCGTAGGGGGAAGTTTGGGAAGCAAAACCATGAACCAAACCATGTCGGCGCACATAGATGAATTAAAGCAGATGGGAGTGCAAATATTATGGCAGACAGGCGAAGCATATTACCAGCAAAATGCGATGGAATTATCTATGCTTCAATCAGATACCATAAAAATCGTCCCCTTCATCAAAAACATGAATGATGCTTACAGTATCGCCGACTTTATTATTTCTCGCGCGGGAGCCTTGGCTATCGCAGAATTGAGCATTATCGGCACCCCTACCATTCTGGTTCCCTTCCCTTACGCTGCAGAAGATCACCAGACCAAAAACGCAATGGCGCTCGTGGAAAAAAATGCTGCCTTGATTGTTAAAGACAGCGATGCTCAAGAGAAATTGATTGACACTTTCAAAGATTTGTACCAAAACGAACAACAATGTGCTGAATTATCACAAAATATGGCACAATTTGCACTGCCCAAGGCCATTGATGCCATTGTGGATAATATTTTAACCCTTTAACTATCAATATGTCTAAAACGATCTACTTTTTAGGAATCGGCGGAATTGGGATGAGTGCCATTGCCCGGTATTTTTTACAAATAGGACACAGGGTGTATGGATACGACCACACACAGACAGCGATTACAGATCAACTGACAGCAGAAGGAGCCCTCATTCATTATGATGAAGATGTAAAAAAAATACCCTCCGCAGTGGATTTTGTTGTTTATACCCCTGCCATTAGTATTCAACATAGTGAATATCAGTATTTTAAAAACAATAACATCCCTATTTTCAAACGCTCGCAAGTTTTGGGGGAAATTGTCAATGGGCACATCACCTACGCTGTAGCCGGAACTCATGGAAAGACCACCACTACGGCTATGCTCGCGCAACTACTGAATCCTTACCGTCATTTAACGGCTTTCATTGGTGGAATCGCTAAAAATTTCGATACGAATTTCATCATCAACAATCCTTTCGATACAGCCGTTGTGGAAGCCGATGAATTTGACAGATCGTTCTTAACCTTGCACCCCACCCATGCCATCATCACTTCGATGGATGCCGACCATTTGGATATCTACGGGGATAAAAGACACCTCATCGAATCATTCCAACTATTTGCTAACCAAATAGATAAAAATGGCTATCTCATCATACACGAAACCGTAGCTGACCAAATTAGCCATCCCGGAAAATTAGTTTACGGTTTCGGTTCCCAATGCGATTTTCGCATTGAAGAGGTAAAAAGCGAAGGCCGCCGTACCACATTCACCTTATGTGGAATGAGTAAGAGATACCAGAATTTAACACTTAACATTCCCGGTAAGCACAATGTATTGAATGCGGCAGCAGCTTGTGCCGTGGCGACACTTGCAGGACTGACCGAAGAGGAAATCTCAAAACAACTTACTGATTTCCAAGGAGTAAAGCGCCGTTTTGATTATCAAATAGAAGAAAAGGAAACACTATTCATTGACGATTACGCACATCATCCTGAAGAGTTGCGCTCCATCATCACGGCGGTAAAAAAGCTGTATCCTGAACGAAAACTAACCGCTATTTTCCAACCCCATTTATACACACGCACCCGCGATTTCGCACCGCAATTTGCGGAAGTGCTGGCATTGGCCGATGAGATTATTCTATTGGACATCTACCCTGCTCGTGAACTCCCCATTGAAGGAATCACCTCCCAATTTTTATTGGACCAAATACCCCATTCCCATAAATTGCTTCTAAGCAAAAAAGAGCTCATTTCTTATCTTGAAATACACAAACCCGAACTGCTACTTACCCTTGGAGCAGGAGATATAGACAAACTTGTTCCTGAAATCAAAAAAACTTTAGTCAAGTAATAATTTATTAATCAATATTTTACATATTAAAAAGTTTTATTTTGAGAACATCGTAAAAAGTTTTAACAAGGTGTTGTTTGTATAAAAAAAAAATGTATTTTTGCAGCCTCAAAATAGGTAAGTAAAAAAATAAATATATAGAGAGATGAAAAAACCATTGGTTCAATACGTTGAAGACAATTTCGTAACAAAAAAAGAGTATCCCAAATTCAAATCAGGTGACACCATTACTGTTTCATATAGAATTATAGAAGGCACCAAAGAGCGTATTCAAAAGTTCCAAGGTGTTGTTTTGCAAATCGCTGGAAGCGGTGCAACCCAAAACTTCACCATCAGAAAAATCTCTGGCGGCATTGGTGTTGAAAGAATTTTCCCTTTTAATTCTCCATTGATTTCCGAAATTGAAGTCAACAAACGTGGTGTTGTTCGTCGTGCGAGAATTTTCTACTTCCGTGGCTTAACGGGTAAGAAAGCTCGTATTAAAGAAAAAAGAGGTTAATAGTTTATTGTTTTTCCTATATAAAAACGCTTGCAAGAGCGTTTTTTTTGTTTAAAGTTATGGCACTGATACATTCTTTTGAAAAATCCGGCAACTTTTTATTCAAGCATCGCGGCATTGTTCCCGTGGTTGTATTTGCCATTTGTTCTCCCATTCTATTATGTACCAATAGTTTGCTGTTATACCACACCTTATCACAAACTTCCGTATTGATTCTATCCATCATCGCAATATTGGTTTCACTCTGCGGCATTGTAGTACGCTCTTATACCATTGGCACTACGCCGCACGGGACATCAGGACGCAATACCGACAAACAACTCGCCAAACAATTAAACACGAAAGGAATCTATTCCATTGTTCGCCACCCACTATACTTAGGAAATTACCTCATGTGGTTAGGACTTCTCATTTTTATACTGGACTGGCCGTTTTTAGTGGCTGTTTCTTTAATGTATTGGCTTTATTACGAACGCATTATGTATGCAGAAGAACGCTATTTAGAGCAACAGTTTGGACAACCCTATATAGATTGGTCAATGAAAGTTCCTGCCTTTTGGCCTAAGTTCAAACAATTTGAAAAAAGTGAAATCCCGTTCCATTTCAAATCCGTATTGCGCCGTGAATACCCCGGAATTTTCGCTATCACCCTTTGCTTTACGTTAGTGGATTACATCCGTACGGCATTAGAAGCATACATTATGCTGTGCGCTTTCCCTATTGACCTCCAATTCTGGCTTCGGCCTTCGCTTTATGTTTGTTTCATCATGCTTTTAATAACCTTAACGCTACGCACGCTGAAACATCATACCCAGATTCTGGATGCGGAAGAAAACCGCGATTAATTCCAATTCCAACAAAGCATTAGCAAATCCGTATAAGGGAGATTCAGATTATCAGCTATTTGCAAATTTGTTAATTTGCCTTTATAACAATAGATGGCATTAAGCAGAACCGGTGCCGTCTGGATGGCATATCGCAAACTATTGTTAAAGATAATGGGCAAAATCAAAGAAACCACCAACTCCCCCATAGCGCCACAAGCATAGGCAAGGGAATCATTCTCCAGAATGTCGGACAACAAGTTGGTGCCCTTCACATTTTTCACAAAATTGAAAGAAATTGCCGTAATGTTCTTCTCCTGCATAATCAGCAAATCTTTTGCAGAAACATCCGAATAACCAGTAGCAGATATGATAATCTGATTATGCTTCAAGAGTAATAATTCTTCTGT
>JAEEUY010000183.1 GCA_016290715.1 Bacteroidales bacterium | reverse complement strand
TTCTAAATATTGTTGATCTCCCCCACAATTAAAAAGCAAATCAATGATGGAAAGATTCGGCGTGAACGGAAATTTCTCTCCAAAAACCTGTGTATAAGGAATCGTTGCCAGCAGATGTCCCTTCTTCTTTTGTAAAACGGTGCGCAAATCTGATTTGCCGGGATAGGTATGCTCATAATCTTCGGTGAATTTTGATTCGGTGTTTATCTTAAAAAGCTTGAGCAGCACCTGTAGCAAATCCCAATTAAAATCAAACAGAAATGGGTATTTTTTTTCGTAGAAAGGGGATAGAAAATCCCGATAATAGAGGAAATAGGGACTATTGCTGTAGGCAGATTCAATGGTGCGCCAATGTTGCAACTGCCAGCGGCAGGTGTAGTCAATGCGCACATCGCGGATAAGTGCTCGTTGCGTCTCGTGAACAATAGGGATGATGAGTGATTGTACTCCGTTGGCGGTCAGTATATTCGCGCGACTCCGGTACGATTGTTTTTGGTATGACTCTGCCGTTTCGATAAAAAATACTTCGCTTTTAGCTATAAAAGCGAAGTATTCTATGGAAGGCAAATAGGCTGTTGAAATAACAATTTGCTCCTTATTCATTCTTATTTGGTAATCACCAGTTTTGAACGATATTTATGGTCGTTATCCATGATTTCAATGAAATAGATACCTGCATCCAAATAATCCAGATTCATGGTCATTTCAGATGAGAGCGAAAGTTGGCGGGTAGAAACCAAACTGCCCACTACGTTGTAAATGTTGCATACGCCATAGTTGCCATTGAAATTCCCATGGATGGTGATTTCACCCTTGGTCGGATTGGGGAAAACAGAAAGAGCATCCACTACTTCGGTGTAGTTGGTGACGCCGACGGTGTTCAGATATTCTCCTTGTAAAGTGGTGGCACCACTGTTGGTCGGGTCTAACCATGGTTTTAATTTTTTGGCATTGCTGCTATTATTGTTGTTGGTCCAAGAATTGGATATTTTTCCGTAAACATCGTATCCGCTGGGTCCTGTACAACCTTCTCCATCATCGTTGGCGACACAACAACTTTGACCGGCATACAGTTGTCCGACAATCAGTTTTTGTGGATTAAACAAAGGGGATCCAGAAGAGCCGCCTTCGGTGGTACCTGTACTGTAACTCCAGTTGACTGCCCAGTATTTGCCCATACCAGCCTGACTACCATTAATTACATTGGCAGGAATGCTGCATTTCTTTTTGTCGCCGCCGGGGTGATGGATACAAGCGCAGGAAGTGGCAGGAGAAGGGGTACTGGTGGAAATATCCCAGCCAGCTAAAAATACATTATAAGCAGGGTCAATGGCACCGGTGATTTCCACTAACATAAAATCAGAACTGCTTTCACCGTTATCCCGAGCCTTGACGTTGCAGCCTGTAGCTGTTTTATAAATGGGAGCATCGGTAGCATTACAGCTGCTTGCCTGATAGCCAAAATAAAATTTCCAAGTAACGCCGCTGGAATAACAGTGATTGGCGGACAATAAATATTTTTTGCCGTTTCTGGCGGTATTGTTAATCATTGCGCCACTACACATCCCGATGCTATAACCATCAGACATTGTGTAACATACAACAGCATTGATTTGATCGTGCCATTGGTTATTATAACACATGGCGTTGGGGTGGCAACTGCCGTTTGCTCCACTGCTTCCAGGAATTAAGGCTTTGGTGCTTTCTTCAATGTTTTGGTTCATTATGTGGAAAATATCACGATAGCCCTGACTCACTTGATCCATTTCCAAAGTGCCGTGAAAAGCAGCTTTGGCAGGCTCATAGTATTCAATAATGAATTCATCCCCTGGAATGTCTTGAGGATAGAAAATCTCTCCTTCCATCTGATTCTGATTGGTGAATTTGCCAATAACAAATTCGTGGTCAGGAGTATAGAAAAATAAATCAGCCCCTTCAGGGATGATGAATTTTGAAAAATTGATAGAAGAGAAAGTGGCATTAGGACAAACTACCTGAACACGCCAGATAACATCTCCATTCGGAAGATAGTCTTTCATCCCACAATTTTCCATCGTATAGTTAATGGGGGTAACGATTCCTACAGGAAGTGCCTGCCCTTTTACAGAAGGATGAGCCAATAACAAGGCTTCTACATCAATTGCTTCCATTTCAATGGAAGGGATGTTGGCTGACAAGTTGTACTTGAAACTACGGGGAGAACCGCCGTAACTCATTTGCGCAAAGGAAGTATAGAAAAAAGAAAAAAGCGCAAAAAAGCAAATGGTGAGAAATGTACGTTTCATTTTTAAAGCTTTGGTTGTTTTATTTAATTAGTGAAATTTTTCTTGTAATAGTTTGATTATCAATATTTATATTGATGAAATAAATGCCGCTTGACAAAGAAGACAGGTGGAGAATAACTTTATCG
>JAEEUY010000182.1 GCA_016290715.1 Bacteroidales bacterium | reverse complement strand
CATTCACCTATAGATCTTTCGGCATTTGAATCTTATATTGAATCTATTGGCACAACAGCGACAGCCGAGGATTTGAATGCGGTGGGAAGAGATATTACAGATGCCCTTAATTTCAATACGCATAATATCTATGCGGGGGCAATTAGTGTTACCCAACCCATTTATATGGGAGGGAAAATACGTGCTTTTTACAAAACCGCCAGATTGGCCAACCAATTAGCCGAAATACAATATGACAAAACATCTGAAGAACAATTAGTTGCTGTAGATGAGGCCTATTGGCGCGTTATTTCTGTACAACACAAAGTGGAATTGGCACAACAATATGTGGATTTGCTAACCAAACTAAATAGCGATGTACAGGCGATGGTTGAAGCAGAAGTAGCCACTTCCGCCGACCTCACCCGTGTGCGCGTCAAACTGAATGAAGCACAAATGTCGCTAACCAAAGCCGAGAATGGTCTCGCTTTAAGCCGAATGTTGCTCAACCAACTATGCGGACTCCCTCTTGACCAAGTATGCATATTGGTGGAGGACAGCATCCAACCTGCGTCCCAAGGTGTTGACAATATGGACATGAACCATGTGTGGGAGAATCGGAAAGAGCTGAAAATGCTGGAAATATCAAAAGAACTTGCACAAGCAGGGGTAAAAATGGCCATTTCTGAACTTCTCCCCAATATCGGGGTAACGGGAAGTTACATCTTCAGCAATCCTAATTTGCTCAACGGGTATCAAAACAATTTCGGCGGGATGTTTACTGTGGGAGTAGCTGTTAATATTCCCAT
Organism: Bacteroidales bacterium; assembly: GCA_016290715.1. Lineage (GTDB taxonomy): Bacteria > Bacteroidota > Bacteroidia > Bacteroidales > WCHB1-69 > UBA1756. Next base: position 6,449 of record JAEEUY010000182.1, on the reverse strand, counting down.
TTGCCATGCCGATGCTTTTTATGCTATCAAAGCGGCCAAACATAAACGTAATGAGATACAATACCAGATTGATGATGCCCGCGACAAAATACAGTTGCAAGTAAGCAAACTTGATTATGAGTTGCAGGTGGCAAAACGCAAACTCATACAAAGTATCAGCAATTTGGAAAATGCAGAAGAAAACCTCCGGCTTGCTGATGAAAGTTTCAAATCAGGTCTCATCAGCACTACCGAACTCATGCAAGCGCAAACTGCTTGGTTATCAGCAAAAACAGAGGTAACAGACACCGAAATTGAAATTCAAATGGATAACATATATTTACGTCAAGCATCAGGAAATTAATCGTACATAGTCATTTATAAAAGAGAGAACAAGAAAATGAATCAAAGTCAAAAATCATTATGGATTGGCATTGGCGTAGTGATAGCCATTGTCATTTTGGTAGCAATCATCGGCGTAATTGCCTTGCGGCCAGAACCTGAAATCATTAGCGGGGAGGTGGAAGCTTCCGAATACCGTGTCTCAAACAAGGTGCCGGGGAGAATAGAGACTATTTTTGTAGAAGAGGGACAGATGGTGAAAGCTGGCGATACGTTGGCCTATATCAATAGTCCTGAAGTAGATGCGAAGATGGCCCAAGCGCGTGCAGCGCGTACGGCGGCAAGTGCCCAAAGCAGCAAAGCACAAAATGGTGCGAGAGAGCAACAAATTACCGGGGCATACGAGATGTGGCAAAAAGCACAAGTGGGAGTTGATATTGCAAAGAAGTCGTACGAACGGGTACAATCGTTATATGATAAAAAAGTGGTATCTGCCCAAAAACGCGATGAAGCGGAAGCACAATACAAAGCTGCCGTAGCCACGGCAAATGCCGCCAAATCGCAATATGACCTTGCCTGCTCCGGAGCGCAGGACGAAGACAAACTTGCAGCCAACGCATTAGTTGCCAAAGCCGACGGTGCCATTATGGAGGTTAATTCCTACATCAATGAGCGTTATATCATTGCGCCTTGCAACGGAGAGATTACCGACATTTTTCCTAAACGCAGCGATTTGATAGGAACAGGTTCACCTATACTAAACATATTGGATATTAGCGACTTCTGGTTTACCTTCAGCGTCCGCGAAGATCTCTTGCAGGGACTTTCTGTTGGAACAGAAGTACAAATTCAGATTCCTGCTTTAGGGGGAAAAAGCTACAAAGCCAAAGTAACTTATATGAAAGCGATGGCCAGCTATGCAACGTGGCGCGCCACCAAAACCAACGGACAATATGATGTAAAGAGTTTTGATATTAAAGTTGTCCCATTAGAAAAAATAGAGAATGTACGCCCTGGTATGACAGCAATCCTTGTAAAGGGTGAATAATAACCATGATGAATCCTCTTTTAAACACAATCAAACGAGAATTACGGCGAGCATATCACCACCCGCGTTACCTGATATTATTAACATTGGGCATCGTTTTCAGTTATGCTTTCTTCATCACTTTAATGCAAGAAGGACAACCAGAAAGGTTGCCGATAGCTATTGTTGACCATGACGGAAGTTATCTGTCTCGGAGGCTGTGTCATGAACTCAATGCCACACAAGGGGTAAAAGTAATTGCCGTCTATGACAATCATGCGGAAGCCCGTAAAGCAATGCAGCGACAGGAAATATTTGCCTTTATGGAAATCCCCCGCCATACGTTTAGCAATATGTTAGACTTCAAGCGTCCACATATATCCATTTACTCCAACAATGCCTATTTATTGGCAGGAAGTTTGAGTTACAAACAACTTGCCACTATGGGGAAATTGGCTTCTGCGGCTGTACATCGTGAAATATTGCGTAAAAAAGGATTGAGTGAAGACAAAATCATGGGGATAATACAACCCATTGAATTTGACACCCACCTTATCAGCAACCCGACTGCCAATTACCAGCCATACGTACTCACCACCATTCTTCCTGGTATTATTGCGCTAATGGTGCTGCTATTTACTTCATATCAAGTAACTTTAGAACAAAAAGAGAAGACCGCCGCCGCATGGTTAGAAGGGGCCAACGGCAACTTGCTGGTTGCACTGTTTGGAAAATTACTCCCTTATACCTTTTGGTTTAGTATTTTAGGCATTTTAGGGAACATCGTTTTTTTCGGGCCATGCCATTACACGATGTTAGGAAGTTTTTCCTTGCTTTCGATAGATATGATATTGTTAGTGGTAGCGGCACAATCCATGGGGGTGTTTTTATCCGGATTGATTCCCGACATGCATTTGGCTGTATGCGTTAGTGCTATCTATGGTGCACTATCTTTTTCCATGTCAGGATTTTCCTACCCTGTATGCAGCATGGTGCCTGCAATGCAAGCCTTCAGTTATATCTTTCCTTTACGTCACTATTACTTGGCCTATTCTGAAATCGCTCTCTATGGTGATGGAATAGAACAATGCTGGATACATTTCTGTATCTTACTCAGTATGAATATCATTGGCTTATTAGGCACCCTGTTAATGGAACGCCAGCGCAATACCCAATACGCTGTAAATCATATCAATGCAAAAGAAACCTCTCCCCAAAATACCAAATAAAAATGACTAAACTGAAAAACAAACTATTACAAACATTAGAAGATATTTGGAATGTCTATGTGGGAGAAGTTCGACGTATCTTCAGTGATGGTGGTGTTGTATTAATCTTCGTTGTAGCGACAATGCTATATCCGATGTTTTTTGGTGCAATCTATAAAAACGAATTGGTTAGGGACCTTCCCATTGCTGTGGTTGACGAATCTCAAAGCACTGACAGTTATCGTTTTATAAAAAAATTAAATGCCACACCAGAAATTAATGTAAATTATGATTGCGCCTCCATGGAGGAAGCAGAAACATTAATCAAACAACGGAAAATCAATGGCATTGTATATTTTCCTCGTGATTTCACCGAACGACTTAGCCGCAACGAAACTGCGCGCATCGGCTTATTTTGCGATATGAGCAGCTTCCTGTACTACCGAAGCATCTACACAGGAGCCAGCGCAGTTTTGATAGATGAAATGAACAGCATTGAAATAGAACGATATTCATTGCTTGGAATAACAGGGGAAAGTGCGGAAGAACTGGTCACCCCCATTCCCTATGAAGATGTCAAATTGTACAGTAATGCGGGCGGATTCACGAGTTTTCTGGTTCCGGCATTATTGGTTTTGGTGTTACATCAGACACTATTTCTGGGGATTGGCATTATGGGCGGAACGACGCAGGAAAACCGAACAAGTTTGAATGTTTTTCCCAAACATCTTCGTTACCGGCACATCGGCCGGGTAAGCATAGGACGCGCCATCGCCTATTTAGGAATTTATATCCCGCTCAGTGCCGTCGTTTTACTGCTCATCCCCCGTTGGTTTGGACTTCCGCATATCGGACAACTCAACACCCTGATATTGTTTGTTATCCCGTTTTTATTAGCAACTATCTTTTTCAGTTTAACCATAGGTTCATTGGTTCGCCACCGCGACAGTGGCATTATTTGCAGCATTTTTTTCAGTGTCATACTGCTGTTCTTATCGGGGGCTGTATGGCCACAATGCAATATGCCCATTTTTTGGCGCTATTTTAGTTATCTTTTCCCATCCACCCCTGGTATTCAATGCTTTATACGTATTAACTCCATGGGAGCGACATTAAGCGAAGTGCGATTTGAATATATTCTTTTATGGATACAAATCGGTGTTTATTTTACTACTTCCTGTATAGCCAACTTCATCACCCTACATCGGCATAAAACAGCCATGCAAACCACAATAAACCAATAGTAAAAACGTTATTTTCATCATGAAAAATGTTGATTTTACTGAATTACGGCAACATTTACCTAAGATTATTCATCCTTTTACCATTTCTGTTGCATTTTGGATCTCTGTCATAGCTACTATCATCATTACCGGATTGATGCTCATAGGCAATGTTTACACTGAAGAACAAATAATAAATACGAGATTTCATATTGCACTACTTACGGTTGCCAACTTCATCCTTTTTTTTGTCCTATTTCTATTCAATTTTCACATTATCAAACGTGAGAAAAGCGTAACATATCGGATTCTCATTTCAATTACCGGAACTATTATTATAACAGGAATCTACACGTTATTATCACAAAAAGTAAACTATTTGATATATGGGAATCCCGAGAGCAACAATTACTTTTTTTTGGACATCGTCAAAGATTGTGTGATTGCTATCACCGTGCTTTTGATCACCATTGCCCTATTTAATATCACCCGCCGGCAGCAAATGGCACTTGAGAACGAACATTTACAAGCTGATAATCTTCAAATCAGACTCACCTCTTTAGAGAATCAAGTGGATCCGCATTTTTTGTTTAATTCGCTTAACACATTAGACGGGTTGATTGGAACCGATGAGGACCGCGCTCACAAATACCTGCAACAATTAGCCACTTCTTATCGATACATTATGCGCAAACAACGCCAAGTATCATTAGAGGAAGAGTTATCTTTTGCTGAAAGCTATGAGTATCTGATGAGAATCCGCTACGGCGATAACTTAAAAGTAATAAAGCAAATAGATCCGGCATATCTTCAGGCGCAAATTGTTCCCATCAGCCTGCAACTTCTTTTAGAAAACGCCATCAAGCACAACATCATTAGCGACCGCCACCCTCTGACCATTACCATCGAAACCACGGAACAGGGAGTATTAAGGGTCTCCAATCCATGTCAGCCCAAAGAGAGCGAAATAAATAGTGTGGGCGTTGGATTAGCCAATCTCAACAAACGCTATCAGCTGCTCTTTCACCAAGAAATCAGCATTAATAATGCAGACAATCAGTTTATTGTTGAAATACCTCTTGTCCGATGAAAAACATTATTATCATTGAAGACGAACTTATTGCCGCACAAAATCTGCAACGACAATTATCCATTGTAGCTCCAGACTTGCAAATAATCGCCACTTTGCAGACAATAGAAGAAAGCGTTGAGTATTTTCAGGAGAAACCGGCACCTGATTTATGCTTTATGGACATTCATTTGGCCGACGGTTTGGCATTCCATATATTTGAGAAAGTAAAAGTTAACTGTCCCATTATTTTCACTACCGCATACGACCAATATGCTCTGGCAGCTTTTAAAGTTAACAGTATTGATTATATCCTAAAGCCTATTAACAAGGCGGATTTGCAACGTGCATTGGACAAGGCCAAATACTTCACACAAAATGCAGAAAACAGTAAAATAGAAGCATTGGTAGAGATGTTCCAGAAACAAAACAGGCAATACAAAGAGTGTTTCCTTATCCCTATGCGTGATAAGTTGCTTCCTCTCAAAGTAGATGAAATCGCCTGCATTTTCATTGAAAACAAACTCACCCACATCATCACCTATAAAGAGGAGACCTATTTTATCGCTCAAACGCTTGATACGATTACAGACTGGCTGAACCCTGCCCATTTCTTCCGTGCCAACCGACAATACATTATTGCCCATCATGCAATCAAAGACATCGTCCTTTGGCCATTAGGCAAACTATCTGTCAATCTGTATGTTAAAACACCCGAACGTATTATCATCAGCAAAGCGCGAGTGCACCAGTTTAAAGATTGGTACACCCGATAAAAAAATTTTAGTATCCTATTTGTTCTTATTTATTTGCTTTATGCAAAGCAGATTCAGCAGCATCCTATCTTTTTACTATTTTTGCAGCGAAAAAAAAGATTATGAGAGTCATCATTCAGCGTTGTAGCCGTGCAGAAGTAAACATTTCCCAAAAAACAGTTGGAAAAATCGGACGTGGTTTTGTACTATTGGTTGGATTCACCCATACGGATAGCGAGAAAGATATAGCATGGTGTGCCAAGAAAGTGGCAGGAATGCGTATTTTTGAAGATGAGGAAGGAAAAATGAATCGTTCATTAAAAGAAGCAAACGGGGCCATCCTTAGCATTTCACAATTCACCCTTTATGCAAATGCCAAAAAAGGGAATCGTCCCAGTTTCATTGAGGCGGCACGTCCCGAACTGGCAGAACCTCTCTATCAACGATTTAACGAAATCCTCCGCGATGAATACCATCTCACTGTGGCAACAGGTCAGTTTGGCGCTGACATGAAAGTGGATTTCGTCAATGATGGGCCTGTTACCATTATCCTAGATAGTACGGAAATGTAGCCAATACTGCTTTTTTGTTTTTTTTTACCACAAAAGAAAGTCGCTTTATAAGCGAAAACGACCATTTTTCCCTTTTACGAACTAAAAAAATGCACTAATCTCATCCCCAATTTATTTTTACGTTTGTAACTTTAAAAACTTCTTGTTTGCAAACTCTTGACAACGGGGATTTTCCCATTGTATTTTTGCAGCGCTCTTTTGAACAGAATTCATATCGCCAAACTACTACTACTCCTAAACTACTATGAAAAGAAATTGGCCAATGTTGCTTATG
>JAEEUY010000181.1 GCA_016290715.1 Bacteroidales bacterium | reverse complement strand
TTTTTGTCCAATGGGCATATTTCTCCGATGCTTTATAGTATCCTTGCCCGCCGAGGTTATTTCCCTGTAAATGAGCTTGGTACATTTCGTAAAATCGGTTCCAGACTGCAAGGTCATCCCACTCCGGCAGAAGGACTTCCTGGCATTAGAATTGCCTCCGGTTCGCTCGGCCAAGGCCTCTCTGTGGCTATCGGTGCGGCAATCGCTAAAAAACACGACCATGATGAACATTCGGTTTTCGCCCTTACTGGTGATGGTGAACTTCAAGAAGGGCAAGTATGGGAAGCCTTTATGTTCGCTGGCGCCAAAAAAGTGGATAACTTAATTGCTATTATTGACCATAACAAAAAGCAAATTGATGGTCCTACAGATGAGGTGCTCTCCTTGGGCTCTTTAAAGGATAAACTGTTGGCTTTCGGGTGGCTCGTTTTAGAGATGGATGGAAATAAAATGTCTGAGGTAGTATCCACTTTAAAAAAGGCTAAATCGTTGTTGCACAATGATAAACCAGTAGTTATCGTAATGAAATCAGAAATGGGAATGGGAGTTGATTTTATGATGGGTACTCATAAATGGCATGGTACGCCTCCTAATGCTGAGCAAACAGAAAAGGCACTTGCCCAGTTGCCAGAAACTTCTTTAGGCGATTATTAATTTCGTTGTCGTGGAACCTTCCCCCCAAGCACATAAGAATTCTCCTCCGTTATACTTCTTGAGTATATTAGATAAATACTTGATTAAGAAGTTTGTGGGTCCCTTTTTCCTTACTTTTTTCCTCTCCCTTTTTATCATCCTGATGCAATTTCTATGGAAATATGTTGATGATTTGGTGGGAAAGGGATTGGAGTGGTATTTAATCCTGGAATTGTTATTTTATGCATCCGCTACCTTTGTGGCAATGGCACTCCCTCTTGCCGTTCTTTTGTCTTCGCTGATGACTTTTGGCAATCTGGGGGAAAGATACGAAATTGTAGCGATGAAATCGGCGGGAATCCCCGTTATGCGGCTGATGAGGCCGTTGGCCATTATCTCTATTGTTATCTCCTTGTTTTCCTTTTGGTTTGCTGAAAATGTTCTCCCTATGGCGAATGTGAAACTGCGTACGCTTTTGTACGAAATTCGCGAACAAAAGCCAACGCTTAGTATCGAAGAGGGTGTATTTTACGATGGATTAGGAGATTATACTATTCGTATAGGGAAAAAATTTCGCGATAATGAGAGAATAGAAGATATTTTGATCTATGATCACTCCCAAAATATAGGCAATGTAACGGCGACTTATGCCCAAAGAGGCACCATGACAATGACTCCCGATAAAATGAGTTTTATTTTCTGGCTCTACGATGGTTACTATTGGGACGAAAGCCAAAGCCAAGGCAATTATCAGAGTTCTTATCCCTACTTTTTTGCTAAATTTGATGAACAATACATGAAATTCGATCTTTCCTCTTTTCAAATGCAAAAAGCGGATGAATCATTCTTTAAGTCAAGTAATAAATCTATGACAATGAAGCAATTGGATGCACAACTTGATACTATGAAAAAGGAGCTTCAGATAGTGCGTCGCAATCTGACAAGGCATTATTTCGACCAAACTTATTTTTATAAATTGTGGATTGCTCAGCGGGAGATGGGAGAGGAAATGGAGGTGGTAGCCTATTCTTTGGACTCTTTGACTTCCCAAGAACGCTCAAAGATATATGCCAATGCAGAAGCCAAAGTGGATAATTATCTGTTGCAATTGCCGACTGTTTTTGAAATTTTGGAAATGAGCAAGACGATGTATAACCAATATGCTATTGAGTGGCATCGTAAGATTGTGCTCGCTTTAGCCTGTTTTTTGTTCTTTTTTATTGGTGCTCCGTTAGGAACGATTATCCGCAAGGGCGGAATTGGGATCCCGTTGGTTATCACAGTGGCGTTTTTTGCCTTTTATTTCGTTATTTCAATTATTGGAGAAAAAATGGCGAAAACTTCCGATATAGCCGTCTGGTTGGGAATGTGGCTTTCAACCTTTATCATTATTCCCATTTGCGTTTTCTTAACTTACAAAGCAACCATGGATTCTGCCGTTATGTCGCCAGATACCTATGCTAATTTTTGGAAAAAAATCACAAAATTCTTTAATAAAAATGAGAATTCTACAGTTCTGTCATAAACCACCGTACCCTCCCAATAGTGGAGGAAGTATTGCGATGAATAGCATCACGCAGACGCTATTGAAAGAGGGGCATAGTGTTACGGTTTGGGCTATAGAATCTCCCAATCATCGGATAGATGAGAATCAATTAAATGCTGATTATCAACGAAATACAAACTTCCAGTCTTTTTTTGTAGATACAACCCCAAAAGCCGCCGATGCGGTTCGCGCCGGTTTGCACAAACAAACGTATAGAGTTGAGAGATACTACACGAAAGAATTGGCGAATAAGCTTATACAGTTACTGCAAGAACAAACTTTTGATATTATTCAGTTAGAAACGCCATATACTACTCCTTACATTGATTTAATACGCAAATATTCAAGCGCCAAGATCGTTTTCCGCCCCCACAAAATTGAACATTTGTCGTGGGCACGGATTGCACAACAAGAGTCTAATCTATGGCGTAAACTGTTCCTGCAATATAGAATCCAATCGCTGAAAAATTATGAGCGTGAATTAGGTGGAAAAATAGATGCTTGTATCGCTGTTTCCGATTTTGATGACCGCTATTTCAGCAAAATATACACCCAAATACCCTGTCAGGTAATTCCTGTCGGATTAAATATTGATGACTATGAAATCAAGGAAGAGTACCTTCCTTCGGCTAACCCGACACTGTTTAATTTAAGTAGTTGGGATGTCCTTTCCAATGTGGAAGGGGCAGAGTGGTTCTTCCAAGAAGTATGGCCTCTCATTTTAAAAAATTTTCCCGACACCACTATGCATATCGCAGGAAAGAATATTCCGGAAGATCTGCAAAAACTAATGACACGGAATGTGGTCATTGAAGGGGAGGTTTCTTCCGCCAATGATTTTATGCAAACGCATGATATTATGATTGTTCCGTTGTTGACGGGGAGTGGTGTTCCTGTTAAAATTTTAGAAGGGATGGCATTAGGGAAAACAGTTATAACTACTTCTGCAGGAGCAGAGTCCTTGCGGGCTGAAAACGGCAAACAATTGCTAGTGGCGGATACTCCCCAAGAATTTGTGTCGCATATCGGCACGTGTATCCAAACGCCCGATATATGCGCTTTCATCGGAGAAAACGCGCGCAATTTTGTGGCTTTACAACATAATAATGATTTGATAGTAAAGCAATTAATTAAATTTTACAATACTTTATTGGCACGATGAAACATGCAGTTTATCAATATCTTTCGAAAGTAAACTCCCCAGCGGATATTCGCAAATTATCGCTGTCTGAATTGCCTGTTTTGTGTGCTGAAATTAGAGATTTTATCATCACCGAAACGGCGGAAAACCCAGGACACGTGGGGGCAAGTCTCGGTGCTGTTGAACTTGCTGTGGCCACGCACTACGTTTTTAATACTCCGGAGGATAAATTGGTGTGGGATGTCGGCCACCAAGCGTATGCTCATAAAATTATTACGGGCAGGCGAGATTTGTTTCATACAAATCGCAAATATCATGGAATCAGTGGATTCCCCAAAATGTCGGAGAGTGAATACGATGCTTTTGGTACAGGCCATTCATCTACTTCTATTTCAGCCGTTTTAGGAATGGCCGTCGCCGGTCAACTGGTGGGAGATGACACCAGAAATTATATTGCAGTCATTGGCGATGGGGCGATGGGAGGGGGAATGGCTTTTGAAGCGGTAAATCACGCTGCAGAAACCAATGCTAATATTCTTATTATTTTGAATGATAATAAGATTGCTATTGATAAGAATGTGGGGGCAATGAGCAGGTATCTATTGAAAATCACCTCATCACCCACCTATAATCGCTGGAAAAGCAAGTTGTGGAATTTTCTTTCTACTAATCGCCCCATTAGAAATAAAATATTGAAATTTTTTAGCAAAGTGGGGAATGCACTCAAAGGAACTATTTTGAGAGGAAGTAACCTTTTTCAAGCCTTGGGATTTAGGTATTTTGGCCCAATAGATGGTAATAATGTGGTGGAATTGGTTCGAGCTTTACAAGGCTTAAAATCAATCAAAGGTGCCCGATTATTGCATACTATCACTCTGAAAGGGAAGGGATTGCCCATGGCTGAAGAGAACCAAACCACCTATCACGCCCCTGGTAAGTTCGATCCTGACACGGGTGAACAAATCAAGTCTGATTCAGTTATCGCACCCCCGAAGTACCAAGAGGTGTTTGGTGAAACGATTCTAGAGCTGGCACGTCAAGATGAAAGGGTGGTGGGTATCACGCCAGCCATGGCTACAGGCTGCTCTCTCACCATCATGGGAAAAGAGTTCCCACACAGGGTTTTTGATGTGGGGATTGCGGAGCAGCATGCGGTTACTTTTGCCGCCGGTTTGGCCTCCCAAGGGGCCATACCCTTTTGCAATATTTACTCTTCGTTTTTACAACGTGCGTACGATCAAATCATTCATGATGTGGCTTTGCAAAAACTTCCAGTTATACTTTGTGTTGACCGCGCTGGTTTGGTGGGAGAAGATGGCGCAACCCATCACGGATTGTTCGACTTGGCCTATCTGCGCATTATCCCCAATATCATCATTGCTGCTCCCCTCAATGCTATAGAATTGCGCAATATGCTTTATACCGCATATCTTCAGAGGGAAATGCCTTTCGCTATTCGTTATCCGCGAGGCAGGTCTTCTCAAATAGAGTGGAAACAGCCGTTTGAAAGTATGCCCATCGGTAAGGCGAGGTGGCTGCGACAAGGTGAAAAATTGGTCGTCATTTCCATCGGACATCTTGGCAACAACGTGGTGGAAGCATTGGATAGCATAACTGCCGAACATATTACGCCCGCCCATGTGGATATCCGTTTTCTTGCCCCTTTAGATGAAGAGATGCTGCTTCAAGTTGCTGAAAATTACCATGTGGTAATAACGGTCGAAGATGGCACCGTGAAAGGAGGTCTCTTTTCTGCAGTTACAGAGTTCTACGCCCAACATCAGATTGGGATAAAGGTACTCCCTGTTGCTGTACCGCATCATTTCGTGGAACAAGGGGATATGGATTCGCTTTACCAAGAGGAGAATTTTACGCCAGAAGCGTTGGCGGATATAATTCTGAAAAATTATCCAATCCATTAGTTTTTTCATTATCTTTGCAGCCTTTTCTGGAGAATTTTAAGTATGAGAAAAATATTCATCTGTTTTTTATGGCTTGTTTCGGTGGTATCCCTATTTTCGTGTAGGAATAATACTGAAAATCAATTTGTTAAAGAAAACACTTCAGAAGAATATCCTGTCATTATCATTAGTGATACTCTTTCGGGAAACTCAACAGCGCCCTTGTGCACGCTAAAACCTGACTTCGTTCAGCGTTTTCTGTCTGTTGCTGA
>JAEEUY010000180.1 GCA_016290715.1 Bacteroidales bacterium | reverse complement strand
CACCGGCAGGTCCACTTCGATACCGCCAATTTTGTTCATTTCTTCGCGGATGATGTTTACAATCTTCTGGATCACGCGGAAGCCCATCGGCATCATGGAGTAGATACCGGTAGAAACGGGCTTGATGTAGCCGCCGCGCATGAGGAAGATGTGGCTGGGCATGGTGGCATCGCTCGGCGTTTCGCGGAGCGTCACGTAAAAGTACTTGGAGAGTTTCATGGTTTTAACCTTTTAAAATTTTTCGGGTGGAAAGATAGAAAAAAGAGCAATTATGGTGGGTTGTCATTTTTGGAGAAGACTCCTTTTTTATTCCAATTTGTAACATGACGAGATTGCAAAAATGGGCGTTCTAATCGAAAAACGATGAACTTTTTGAGGTCTATAACGCTTTTGGGGCGTTTTAATGTTATTTTTAGAGCGTAAAAAGAGTTTAGCTCTTGTTCTCACATTGAAATCTGCAAATTTCACATTACCGAGGACAAGGCGAACGCTCACGCAGGTATGCCGTTTTGCGGTGTGCCTCAGTTTGCTGTATAGGCAACAGCCCTTTTGGGGCGTGGGTCGTTTGCGTTTATCGGTAATAGGCTTTGCAGAGCCTCAATGTGGTAAATGCATCGACTCGCGCCTTTTTTGTATCCTCACAATTTGGCGAAGTTCTTTGCAGAACGAGATGGACTCTTAAGGTTTAAACCTATGGAGGCTGTCATGGCTAAGGAAAAACGCTTTCCGTTTATGTCAATCCTTTCGGCTTTATTCACCCTCGCTCTGTGTATTTGCATAGCAGCCTGTACAGGCGCAGATGGCAGGGATGGCATTGCCGGTGCTGACGGCCGTGATGGAAGGGACGGCTTGGCGGGCACCAACGGCAAGGACGGAAGGGATGGAAAAGATGCCGTGGTTAATATTGACTCCCTAGCTGAAGCTATTAGAACAGAAGTGACGGGCTCTCTTTGGGATACTCTTTATGCAAAGCCATATGTTGACACCGTTTATAACATCCTTTTTGAAAATGCTTTGGGGACTGCTTGGATGGACTCGACTCGTCAAGCCATCATAGACAGTCTTTATTCGGATCCATATATGGATTCTATATATAAGACTCGTTTTGACAGCACATTTAGCGAAACTTGGCTTGATTCTGCTCGCCAGGCGATGATTGATAGCCTCAAAGAGGCTGATTATGATTCTCTTTATAATAAACTTTACGATAGCGTTTATAACGATATTTATAGACAAAGCGTAATACGCACGTTATATGCTGAAGATGATGGTATGGATGAAATCTATGGTGCATACGCAAATCAGTATTCGCTAATGTATAAGGATTTTTCTATTGCTGATGAAAATGGTGACTCCATAACAATTCAGTCTCCATTCCCTATTTTTATAACAGATTCTTGTAATACAACCATTGATGTCTGTAATCCTAAGAAGGTTATGGTCAAAACATGGATTTCTGATTTTACTGATACAATAACCACTACAGGAGTTGTTGAGCCTAATTCAAAAATTGTTCTTTCGCCATCATTCAAATTTGATGATTCAGCATTATATGCATTGCAAACTCCTAAGCAAACTTCTCGTCAGATTGAAGTCTACGCACTTGAAAATGATCACAAGATACTATTCTATTCAGAGTCTAAATCCATAACTATCCACCCAATGCAAATATTTTCGAACGAAGCGATTCCGGACAAGAGAATGTGGATTGGCGTTTGGGTAACACCGATGGCTGATTCCATATCGAGAATTGTTGACGAAGTAGCAAAAAAGCTTCCAGATGGAAAACTTGCCGTATATCAAGAAATTTATTTCCCAGATTATTCGAAGGCAATAAATTCAATGTTGGTCGTTAATGCTGTCTTTGAAGTCCTTCAATCGCGAAATATTAAATATGTAGAAAATGACGGTGCGGGAAGCTTGGGCCAAAGGGTCAACTATCCTACGGAAACCCTTCGAAAAAAACAAGGTATATGTATTGAAACGGCCGTGTTGTTCGCTTCGGTTTTGGAACGTATAGGTTTTAAAACTTTTGTCATTTTTGTTCCTGGTCATGCCTTTGTGGGATGGCTTGGTGATCCGCAATATAGCGACATGGATTTTGTTGAAACAACAATGATTGGTGACCCAAATGCATCATTCATTGACGCAAATATTGAGGGCAATGATGTATATGATGCGAATTTGGAATATTTTGTATCTGGAGAAGCAATCGCTGTCCCAATAGATCTTCTTCGACAAGTCGGCATCATGCCCAATAACATTCCTTAACATTTTTTTGGGGGAAGATTTTGTATATGACAAATATGTTTTTGAAGACGATTGTTCTTTTTGCTGGATTATCAGTTGCCGCAACACATGTTGCTGTTTTGGAAACTGTATCTGAAAATGACCTTCTCGGTCGTTCCGAGAAAATATTCCTGACAGATAAACTTAGAGAAAGAGCACAAACGGTCCTGCCGGATGATTTAGGCTTCATCATTATGACGCGCGAAAACATTAATGCAATGCTTCCTCCAGGAAAAGCTCTTGAAGAATGCGAGGGAAGTTGCCTTGTTGAAACGGGAAAGAATATTTCGGCAGATTATGTAATGCAGGCTCGCATTGGAAAATTTGGTAGCCAGCTAACATTGACCGCTGAACTATACGAAACTGCAGGAAATAATCTTGTTGGCACTTTTACTGCTCATAAACCAGATATCGAAGGTTTGTTGGAAGAAATAGAAAATAGAACCGATTCTCTTTTTATTAAGATAAAAGGAAGAAAAATTGCCTCTGATAAGTCTAAAAAGAAGAATATGGAAGAAAATGAAAAAATCTTAATTGACCAACGAGATGGAAAAAGGTATAAAATCGCCAAAATAGGCAAACAAATATGGATGGCTGAAAATTTGAATTTTGTTCCCAAAGATGGCTTACTGAATAAAAAGAGTCAGTGTTATTTTGACGAATTAGAAAAATGTGATAAGTATGGCCGTTTATATGCTTGGAAGATTGCGAAGGATATATGTCCGTCAGGTTGGCATACGCCTAGTACGGCAGAATTTGAAGAATTGATATATGCTGCGGGTGGTAAGAATGCGGCAGGAAATGCGCTAAAGTCAAAAGAGGGGTGGGAAAAAGGATTCTTTAAAAATGCTAATGGATCAAATAAATTTGGCTTTTCGGTCATACCTAGCGGATTTATAAATGCTAGTGGCGTTTCTTGGGGTGCGGGAACAATCGCATTTTTTTGGAGCTCTACAGAACAAAGTTTTGGTAATGCTTTCGCCATGAGTGTGTCTGAAGAAGGGACCATTACTCAGGAATCTTTACCCAAGAGAAACGCCTTTTCTGTCCGTTGTGTCAAGGATGAAGAATAGTTTCTCCCTATACGGTCTCCTTGCATGCTAGAGCAGCAAGAAAGTGCTTTTTTTGCACCAAAATGGGCTTTTGTGGGGACGAAGGTCCATTCGAAGTTGGGTGTGCAAATAAATGTAGAATGGCTTGTAAACTCAAAATTTACACAAAAGAGGTGATTTCATCGCCAAAAACCGCGTTTTCGTCTTTTTTTTCAAAAATTTTCATTTTTTCGTGAACTTTTGCGGAAAATTACTTGTATATTACTTACGAAATTTTCTGGATTAGGGCTCTTGCGAGCGTTTTTTGTCGTGT
>JAEEUY010000179.1 GCA_016290715.1 Bacteroidales bacterium | reverse complement strand
GCCGGTTCCATTCGCAAACGATTTCGGTATAAAAACGGATGAAATTCCATCCTATCACCAAGAAATCAGCAGTCAGCAACAACAGCATCCTGAATTGACTCTTTATGCGGGGCTGGAGTGTGATTATATTCCAGGGATGTCGCAGCCGTTTGAAATGTATAAGAACAAGTACCAATTGGATTTTATTATTGGCGGAGTTCACCTTGTAAAAGCGACTAATGGCGAATTATGGTTTATCGACGGTTCGAAACGGGAGGTTTATGATAACGGATTGCAAACCCTTTTTGGCGGTGATATACGCAAAGCTGTTACGGCTTTCTGGGAACAGACTTTTGAAATGATTGAAAATGAACAGTTTGATATCATCGCGCATCTCGATAAAATTAAAATGCACAACCAAAAGCGTTTTTTTACAGAAAATGAGAAGTGGTATTTGGCATTAGTGGATCATGGCATTGAATTAATATGCAGGAAAAACCTGATTGTTGAAATAAATACGCGTGGGATTTACAAGAAACGGTGCGCTGACTTCTATCCCTCCGACTACATTTTGGCTCGGTTGGCACGAGAAAATGTTCCGATGGTTGTGAGTACCGATGCCCATCAGGTAAATGAACTCTCTTTGGGATATGAGGAGGCAGTGACAAAGTTGAAATCTTTTCATATCAATCACTTGGTGTTTTTAAAGGATAAAAAATGGGTGGAATACGAAATATAATTGCTGGCATTTTTTGTTGCGTTTTGCTTGTCTTTTCTCTCCAAGCGCAGGATTCCGCACGGTTGCGTGAGGATATTCGCATTTTGAGTGCGGATTGTTTTTACGGTCGTGGAAACGCCTACCAAGGCGAAAAGCTTGCTGCCGAATGGATCAGGAATGAATTAAAGGCATTGCCTCATTTGAGGCCAATGGGGGAGAATGGTTTTCAGAAATATGCTTTCAACGCTTTTAGAATGGAAGGGGAAGTGGTGCTGAAGGTGGAAGAGTGGGAGCTCAATCCTTTTACGGATTATAGAATCGCTCCGTTTTCACAAACGACTCAAAAAGAGAATGTTCCTATCGTAAAGGTAGATGCCTCTCTGCTTATGGATACTGCGCGGATGGAGAACTTTTTGATGAAATATTGGACAAGCATAAAGCGAAGTGTGGTATATATAGATGGGGTTCAGTGGAAAAATGACAAAAAATATTCCAAAGAATCCATTCAAAAAGTATTGCAATCGCTTCAGTATCAGAATCCCTTTCAAAGTATCGGCATAATGGTTGGTGTGGATGAACTCCCTGTTTGGGGGTTAAGTAATACCGATTTTGAACGAAATTATGCTCTTTTGTATGTGTTACGTCGCCAATTGCCAAAAAAATGCAAGAAAATGACATTATCATTTTCGAATGAGTTTTATAAGAAAGAGACGCAGAATATATGTTTTGCCATTGACGGTGCAGTTCATCCGGATGAATTTGTGGTATTTACAGCGCATTATGACCATCTCGGCTGTATGGGAGATTCAGTGATTTTTCATGGGGCGCACGACAATGCCAGTGGCACGGCGACTGTGATGGATTTTGCCCGTTATTATAGTGAACACCAGCCCGCCTATACAACTGTTTTTCTCCTGTTTAGCGGGGAGGAGAGTGGCTTGCGCGGTTCCAAGAATTTTGTCAGGAATCCTCTGATACCATTAGATAAGATCAAAATGTTGATAAATTTGGACATGTTTTGTGGAGGCGATGATGGTATTATGGTGGTTAATTCCACGCAAGGCAAAACCAAAGAGATGGTGGATATGATGGATACCATCAATGCAACGAAACACTACGTAACAGCAATAAAGCGGCGTGCCAATGCTGCCAACAGCGATCATTACTATTTCACTAAACATTGTCCAGCCATTTTTATTTATACTTTGGGAGGGAAATATGGTGGCTATCATAATTATACCGACACCTGCGAAAATTGCGGACTGAACAATTATAGTGCGATGTTTGCGCTCATCTTGGAGACTTTGCAGCAGTATTTGCACAATTAAAACAATAGTGTCCCAAACGTTTGTTGAAAAATACTACTGTTGCGATAGAAAAACACATCAATTTGAAGACTCTGCTTTCATGGGATCTTCTTTTCGTGAGGAGGATCACGGGTGAATGGAACCGGAACTACAATAAGAACCGTCCGCACGATTCTCTTGGGATATGTCCCCATGAGAATACAAATTGAATTATATTGAAAATTTGAGTACTTTTGCATTTGCAAATTTTAGGTTTGTGCATTCAAAAAAAATTTTTGTATGGTTGAAATTCGCACATTATTATCTCAAATAACGGTCATAGAGAAACAACTTCCACACCCTGAAGCACTTGTCGGAGAGTTGTTGTTTGACAGCCGCCGACTCATTTTGCCTGAAAAAACCATTTTTTTTGCCATCAAAAGCAAAAATAATGATGGGCATTTTTATATTCCTGAATTGGTTGGGAAGGGAGTTCGTAACTTTATTGTTACTAATAAGTTAGATGAGTTTTCAAACTATCAGGATTGCAACTTTTTACAGGTTGGAGATTCGGTCATGGCGCTGCAACAAATTGCTTCGGCCAACAGGAAACAATATCATATTCCCGTAATTGGTATCACGGGGAGTAATGGGAAAACCATTGTCAAAGAGTGGCTTGCACAAATGTTAACGCCTCAATATCGTCTTGCGGTTACCCCGAATAGCTACAACTCGCAAATTGGGGTGCCTTGTTCGGTATGGTCACTCAATGAAATGCACCAGTTGGCCATTTTTGAAGCAGGAGTTTCCCAACCGGGCGAGATGGATCGGTTGGAAAGGGTTATTCAGCCCACCATCGGCATCTTAACCAATATCACCTCGGCACATGCCCAATTTTTTAATAATGACGAACAAAAATTAAAAGAGAAATTAAAGTTATTTAAACATTGTCCGATTTTGATATATTGTTGTGATAATTCATTGATTAATAATACTTTATTACAAGATGAATACCAACATATCCAAAAATTGTCTTGGGGGGGCTCTTCTAATGCACACTACCATATAACCCAACAGAAAGTTGAAAATTCTCAGACTTCTGTTACCATTGGTGATCAGCATTATGTCATTCCATTTGTGGATGCGGCTTCCATTGAAAATGCCCTGCATTGCATTGTCCTGATGTTGCATCTTGGTTTTTCTACTGCCTATATCAATGAACGGCTGGCCGTGCTTTCACCAGTAATGATGAGAATGGAAGTTAAAGAATCTGCTAATCAGTCAATTATAATAAATGATACCTATAGTTTGGATTTTCAATCTTTGCGTATTGCCCTTGAATTTCTAAATGCCCAATCCCATTTTACAAAAAAAACAGTGATTTTGTCGGATTTTGCGCAAGTGGGGGTATTATCGGACAAGGATTATGAGAAAATCAACCAGTATTTGATAATCAATGGGGTTACAAAGTTATTTGCCGTTGGCGCTGAACTCTGCCGTCATCAAGAGCTGTTCACTCTTCCCCAATGCTACTTTTATCCCCATACGCAAGCATTGTTGCAGGAGTTGCCCAAGTTGGATTTTATCCGTGAAGCCATTCTGGTGAAAGGGGCACGCAGTTTCCGTTTTGAAAAGATTGCGGATGCGCTGCAACTGAAATCACATCGTACGATTTTGAGTGTGAGTTTGCCCGCATTGGTCCATAACTTGAACTATTATCGGAGTTTGATAGCGCCTGAAACAAAGATGGTGGCCATGGTGAAGGCACAATGCTATGGTTTGGGCGATGTGGAAATTATCAGTGAATTACAATACCATAACATTGATTATCTGGCTGTAGCTTATACCGATGAAGGGGTCAAAATGCGAAAAAATGGCATTACCTTACCCATTATCGTTTTAGGAGCTGAAGTGGAGAGCTTTGAGATGATGCTTCAATATCAACTTGAACCGGAAATATTTAATTTCTATTCACTCAGGGAATTAGTAAAAACGCTATCGTTACATCCGGAAATCAAACAGTGCAAAATTCATATAAAAATTGACACGGGTATGCATCGTTTGGGATTCCGAAAGGAGAATATTGCTGAGGCACTCCAGATCATTCAGGATAACTCCCAACTTCGCGTGGCATCTGTCTTCTCGCATCTTGCAGCAGCCGAAGACCCCAGCGAAGATGCATTTACAAGGGAACAAATAGCTTATTTTGAAGATGTTACAAATATAATGAAGGTCACATTGGGCTATTCTTTTTTGCGACATATTGCCAATACTGCGGGAATTTCACGTTTCCCACAAGCTCATTTTGACATGGTCAGATTAGGTATTGGTTTGTATGGTTTCAGTTCTGTCTCACAAGATATATCTCACCTGCAACATGTGGCAACTTTAAAAGCGGAGATTACCCATACCATGGTTATTGATGAAGGGGAAACCGTGGGATATAACCGGACTTTTTCTGCAACGCGCAAAACTAAAGTCGGCATTGTTTCCATCGGTTATGCGGATGGTTTCCCACCAGAATTGTCTAAAGGAGTGGGGAGTGTTGTCGTAAAAGGGAAAAGAGTGCCAATAATTGGCAAAATCTGTATGGATATGACCATGATTGATATCACCAATGTGGATGCCAAAGAGGGGGATGAAGTAATTATCTACGGAGAGGAAAATCGTATGGATACGATTGCTTCCCATATCGGGAAGATCCCGTATCATCTGCTAACCTCCATCTCTAAACGAGTTCCAAGAATATACGTTATGGATTAGCCGAAAGTCTTGTCTGAAATAGCAGATGATATATTTTTAATTTTTTATCAACGATGCCCGTTGAAACTAAAAATCTTATGTATTTTTGTAGTGCTAAAACCATTACCTTTAATAACTAATTATCAATGAGTTATAATAGTATTCTAGATGAATTGAACGACTCTCAGCGAGCGGCAGTCCAAACCATTGAAGGGCCTTTGATGGTGATTGCCGGGGCAGGGTCGGGAAAAACCCGTGTGTTGACCTATCGTATTGCATATATGCTGGAGCAAAATATCTCTCCATGGAATATTCTGGCACTGACTTTTACCAATAAGGCCGCCACCGAAATGCAAGAGCGTATTTTCAAGTTGATTGGCAATAATAATGCGAAGGCAGTGCAGATGGGCACTTTTCACTCTGTTTTTTTGCGAATATTACGAACAGAGGCCGAACGGATTGGTTTTCATCGTGATATTACCGTTTACGATACGGATGATAGCAAATCACTCCTTAGGAATATTGTCAAAGAGATGTCTCTGGACCCCAAGGTGTATGTTGTGAACTATATTTTGAATAGGATTTCAGCAGCCAAATCCAATTTGATGTCGGATGTTGATTATGCAAACAGCGAGGATGCCATCGCTTTTGATAGGCAGAGCGGGAAGCCTTTAATATCAGATATTTATACTCGATATAATCATCGTTTGCATAATTCCAATGCCATGGACTTTGATGATTTGCTCTATTTTACCAACCTGTTATTGCGTGACAATCCTGATATGTTACACAAATATCAAAATAGGTTTCGCTATGTTCTGGTGGATGAGTATCAGGACACCAACTTCGCCCAATACATGATTATTAAGAAAATAGCTGCAGCCCATCATAATATTTGTGTTGTAGGCGATGATGCGCAAAGTATCTACGGATTCCGTGGTGCCGACATTAACAATATTCTTAATTTTAAGCGCGATTATCCTGAAGCACAGTTGGTTAAATTGGAACAAAACTACCGTTCAACCCAAAATATTGTCAATGCTGCCAACGCTGTCATCAAAAACAATAAAAAGCAGATCCCTAAAACCGTGTGGACCGACAATGTGGTTGGAAACCCCATTTCAGTGATTTCTACCAATAGTGAAAACGATGAAGCCAAAACTGTTGCCGACTCCATATTTGAATACAAGCACAATTTTCACATCCCATATAAGAATATCGCCGTTCTGTATCGTACCAATATGCAGTCGCGTGGTATAGAAGAGGAATTTATAAAGAAACATATCCCATATAAAATCTATGGAGGCACCTCGTTTTATGCACGCAAAGAAATTAAGGATTTTTTAGCGTATTGCCGTCTGGCCGTTAACCCATACGATGAAGAATCGTTGCGCCGCATTATTAACTATCCTTCCCGCGGAATCGGGGAAACGACAATGGAAAAAGTGGTTGTGGCTGCGACTGAAAATGGCGTTCGTCTTTGGGATATTGTCAGCAATCCTCATACTTACCCGTTGTCTGTCAATAATCCGACCAAGGAAAAATTGTTGGACTTCGCCAATAAAATGAAGAGTTTTACAGCTTTGTTAAGTAGCAACAATGCTTACGAAATAGGAAAGCATATAGCCATTTCGTCAGGGATTGTAGCGACTTTGAAAGCGGACCCTTCTGAAAAAGAGAGGTTGGAAAATCTGGAAGAATTGCTCGATTCTATGCAGAATTTTTCTGAAAATGCAACTGAAACGGGATTAAATGAGGAGACAGGGGAAATCATTGAAAATTTCACCCCGACATTAGACCGTTTTTTGGAAAACATCTCGCTTTTAACAGATGTGGAGGACAAAGAAGAGGAGGAGCAGGATAAGGTGAAACTGATGACGGTTCACGCAGCCAAAGGATTGGAGTT